>NZ_JAJAFZ010000169.1:0-1620 GCF_025384895.1 Photorhabdus kayaii | reverse complement strand
GCGGCCGTGGGCATAATCGAGCAGCTGGCCGTCGAGATTGAGCAGGCTGCGGCGTTTATTGCCGGTCAGGCTGAGGGGCTCAACGGCATACTGGACCCCCAGACCGTTTTGCGGCGAGAAGAAGGTGTCGCGGATACGGTCGGCCCGTTTCAGCTGTTCCAGCACATCCTGGCGGATAAGTTGCTGGCCGTCCGCGCTGTGGGTCAGGTTGTTTTCCACAAACGGTTTCAGGTTCTGCTGATAGAAAGCGTCCAGCGTGCCGCCGGGCCGGAAGAACCGCGCGAACTCGCTGAGCGGCACATCCTCCGTCGCGTCCGGGTTGAACGGATAGCGGCCGGCCAGGTAGGTCTGGTACTGTCTGACGACGGTGTCGTGCCATTCGATTTCCAGCGAGCGGATGGCTTCTCTCATCACTACCCGCCAGGCCTGTTCGGCCAGCTCGCCGACCCAGCGGTTGAGCGGCGCCGGCAGGGTTTTCGCCCGCTGCTGCACGTCGAAAATCGGGTCGCTGTTATGCTGTTCAAGCCGCTGCTGAACGGCGCTCAGGGCGGCTTTACCCGGGACCGGGGCATTCTGAATCGCCAGCAGGTAACGGTGCAGCGCCACCAGTTGCTGATAAACCCCCTGTAAGGTGCTGTTTTTATCCCCGGACTCCACCAGCACCGCGGTTTCCGGCGCGAATTCCCGGTGAATACGCGCCAGCAGGCGGTAATCCGGGGTATCGCGTAACGCCTGCCGGGCTTTGGCCGGCAGCGTCTCGTCAATCCCCGGCAGGCGGGTGTTGTCACTCAGGATTTGCAGGGCGCGGCTGATGGGCTGCTCGCCGCTGATGACCTGTTCAAGGGCGCTGATGGCCTGCGGGATATCGGTAAAGTCACGAATATCCAGGTTGTTCATCGCCGCGCGCCAGGTGGCGGTGTAGTCCCCCAGGTACTGCTCGGTGATTTGGCGCTGGATTGCTTTGCGGTCCGTGTCGCTGTATTGCACGTTGTGTGACAGGTTCAGGACCCAGCTGTCCATAACGGTGAGGTCGATCAACTGGTCGTCCTGCTTGACGAAGTAGTTGTTCAGGCCGTTTATCGTCAGGAACTGCGGGATAATCAGTTGTTTGTCATTATTGGCGATAAAGAGGCGGTCAAAGCTCGGGCCAATCTGGTCGCGCAGGTTGAGGGGGGGCGGCAGTGAATCCTGGGCTTTAATGCGCAGGTTCTGGTAGACCCGTTGATAAATAGAGAGCTGACTCAGCTCTTTCTGGGCATTTATCATCGGCCGCTGGTAAGGGGCAAAGCGGCTGATAGCGGCCTGATCGCCCGCCTCCCGCGCGGCCCGCCAGTCGGTGTGATCCAGGGCATAGTCCAGATGCGTCAGCAACTGTTGCTGTAACGGGCGCTGGCCGTTAAACGCCTGGCTCCAGCGCGCCTGCATATAATGTTCGACCAGCGATTTATGGCGGCCGCTGCCGTCTTCCAGCATCCGCATGATACGCAGGACGGCCAGTTTTTCTTCGCTGCCTTTCGGCGCCCGGTTCAGGTCATCCAGCAGGCCGTTCATTAAGGCCGGCAGAAAGCGCTGAGACAACAGTTGCAGGTAGGTGTTTTCCACATACGGGCCGACCGCCGC
>NZ_JAJAFZ010000168.1:0-1669 GCF_025384895.1 Photorhabdus kayaii | reverse complement strand
ATATTTTCATCCGCTTGCAATTGGCTGAGCTGGCGCAGACGCTGATTAATTAATTCTTGTTTAGCGCCGTCATTAAGTGGACTCTGCTCATCAATTAAATCACCCGAGGCATAAATCTCAAGCTTATCATTGGTTGCCAAAAAGATATTTTTCGCCCGGTTAATCAGGGTATCTGCAATATTAATAGGACCATCGGCGATAATGCGTAATAGGTTATCAGCAGAAAGCGTGGTTAATACCCTTATTCCTTCCGGGGTATAGTCGTCTCCAGAGATAACAGAAAGCATCCCCCGGCTGGCAAGCAAGGTCACATCACGACCGGAGATATCATAGCCATTCACATCAAGATGTGACCTTCCATCCAGCATGACATGGTTCCCGGCTTTTAAATTCCCCTGACCTAAATAGATTGTTTCTGCGTTAACGGTTAAGTTCTGTTCTGCCATCATTGACGCACGACTGGCTAAATCTCTGGCAGTGAGAGAAATATTTTTCCCGGTGATTAACGCCAGATCAGTAGGTTTCTTTCCCTCGTTAACATGTTCTTTATCAAAATTAAAACTAAATCCCTCTTTAAATACAGCCGTCAAATCCCCACCGGCACTCAGTTTACCGATGATATTCTCCTGACTGTCTTTTATTGCTTTCGTTGAAAAATTTTTGCCTGTCAGGGTGAGGTTTTGCGCCGCGCTTAACTCGCCAACATTATTTATCTCGTTAGCAGTAATGCTGTTGTTTTTACCTGCGGTAATAATAGGGTGACTTTTCTTAGTCAGGTTTACGTTATCCAGTTGAGTCGCTTTAATGGTGACATCACCACCCGCACGGATTTGTCCCTGATTTTGCAATGTTTCGGCGGTCAATATCAGATGTTGGCCCGCCTGCACATGGCTTTGTGCCGCCGTTTCAACGGCTTTGCTGTTGATGTTAATGTCTGTCTTGGCGTGTACTTCCCCCAAGATAATTTTACCCTCAGCAGTTAAACTGATAGCGTCCTGCGCTGTGGTCAGGTTGGTGAGATTAACCCCAACCCCCTCTTCAGTGGCAACCAGTCTGATTTTATTGGCATACATGCCGCCTAACGCTTTGGTATCAACCGCTAATTGCGGCTTTTCCCCTTCTCCGGCGATAGGTTTAACCGTGCCGTCTTTCAAGCTGATACGGTTGGCCCCCTGAGTCAGCGACAGGGTGTTAGCCTGAATTTTTCCATTCAACTCCGTCGCCCGGCTGATGATATCGACATAATCCGTCGTCTTGCCGTCCAGCCCTTTGCCGCCAATGGTAATCTGGCCTTTTTTCACGTCCAGCGCTTCCAGCGCACCCTGTTTATCAAATTGGGGTTTACCGGTGGTCAGGGTTGCGCCGGCGGTATTAATAAAACCACAGCCATCACAGGTAATGCCGTTAGGGTTGGCAATCATCACGTTAGCTTTATTGCCAGCAATTTCCAACTGGCCTTGCAGGTCAGAGCGGCCACTGCCGGTGACTTCGTTAATAATCAGTTCCGCCGCTTTGCCTTTCAGGTTAGGGTTCGCGTTAAGTTGCCCTGCCAGTTGTGATTGAGCCGCCTGTGTCGCGTTATTGAGTACGGCCCCCTGAGTGGTAACATTGAACTCTTGATAGGTGTTGTGGGATATCCCTGCATCATTCGGCGTGGCGATATTCACCA
>NZ_JAJAFZ010000167.1:0-1695 GCF_025384895.1 Photorhabdus kayaii | reverse complement strand
GCCTGGGGGTGAGATCCCATCAGGTGAATAACAATCAGTTTCTTCTTCTTTTCTGGTATCAATGCTTCTTTAATATAAGGCATCAATTTATCATCAGGCAAATAACGCCGGTCATCAGAACTGCCACTTTTCAGGAAATGGACGCTATCTGCCTGTTGTCCAATCAACGCGACTGGAGAATCAAAAGCACTCTTCATCCCCTGATTAGATATCCAATAAGTATAAAACCCGGCTTTTTTCGCCAAGGTTATGACACTATCATTCAAATTGATCGCATTCTCACCTTTCAGAGCCAGTGAGTTAGTCAAAGATAATTGAGTCGATGCCGCTGATGAGATGTAATTTGTAAATATCTTGCCATTCGCTTTGTCCAGCCACGGCGTATTGTTATAAGGAAAACCATACGCATTCATAAAGTCTTTTCGAACACTTTCACCAATGACCATGATATAGGTTTCATATTTATCCTCTTTTACCACCGGATGCCAAGAGTCTTTCTGTTTTATTATTTCAGCAAACCTAATTCTTTCTGAATTAACTTCTTCATAGCTCTCAACGACATCACTAAAAAATCTAACTTCGGGTAATCCTGATGCCAATAGATTAAAATCAGGATTGAAACCGGAATTTATATATCCTTTTACCGGTGACCAGAAAGCTGATAATACAAAAAACAGTGATAAAAATATTGTACTCTTTCTCTTTAGCGTCACTTTTACCTTAAAAGATAAAATCATTAATATAATAATAGCTGACACCACTAAATAGGTAAAAATAGGCAGCCCACTGATAAATTCAAACGCTTCATTTTTATTCGTATAAATTAAAGATCCCACTGAATTGATATCGGGATAACCATAATTTAATCCTACAGGAGAATAGATCACGCCTACCAATCCAATCATGAATACAAAAATATAATATATATATTTGTTAAAATTAAACAATAATATCAGAATTGAAAAAGCACTAAATACATATATAAACTTTAGCTGATATCCAAGGCTTAAATGGGCCAATGAAATAAAACCAAATAAGCATATCAAAGTGAAATTTTCTTGGATTTTTTTACTCAACAGCATACTTACTCGTTTCCTTCAATCTATACCCGTTATCTTTCAAGTTGCCTCTTTGTTGGCTGCACTCACTCACCCCGGCCACATAGTTATCTATGCTCCCGGGGATTCGCTCCTTTGCCGTCGCGATGCATCTTGAAATCCATAGGGTATATACCCGTCATCTTTCAAGTTGCCTCTTTGTTGGCCGCGCTCGCTCACCCCGGTCACATCGTTATCTATGCTCCCAGGGATTCACTCCCTTGCCGTCGCGATTCATCTTGAAATTCATAGGGTATATGCAATAAAACACCAAAAATTGATAATGTTTTCTTATTAATAGGAGTGGTTTTACAATAAGAAAATCCGTAATTAATCAACGACTATCCATGATACAACGTCAAGCAGCACCATTCAGATTGCTACACTGAGCTATTAAACTAACGCATAAAAAAACACCTTACTCATTTATCTGTAATTTAGTTAAGGATTTCCTGAGCCAGGACAGTTATTAATCTTCTATATTTGATTAACGGTATGTAAATAATATGCGTTTTTTTTGTTAATAGCAAAACTTCTGAATATATCGATCCTGCTCGTGATTTTAAACTATACTTAATAAGTCACTTATGCACGAAGG
>NZ_JAJAFZ010000166.1:0-1705 GCF_025384895.1 Photorhabdus kayaii | reverse complement strand
CCAGATGATTAACCGGGCGCTGACCGGGATCCCGCTGGTGGCAATGCCTCATGTGCCGGCGGCGGTCCCCCTGCGGCTGGAGAACCAGTATTTTGCCCTCGATCTGACCCATCCGTCCGCGAAAGCCATGCTGGCGGCGGGAACCTGTGCTTTCTATGTGCCCGATATCCTGGGCGATATTCAGCTTGAACTGTTTGCGGTGCTGAGGACATGAATCGATCACACTTACGCACTAAAACCTCGCCACTCACTAAAACCTCGCCACCGGATATTGATGCCCTGTTGCAGAACAGCTATCTGCTGGTGATAGCCCTGTGCCGGGGCGTACGGGTGGATCAGGGGAGCGCGGTCTGGCAACACTGTATCGACGAGATAGAACAGACGCAGGAGGCGCTGTCTGCTGCCGGTGTCAGTGACGCCGCAAGGGAACACATCCGTTATGCTTGGTGCGCGCTGTTGGATGAAACCGTCTTAAAACGGGCGCCGGACGAGGGCTATGCGGCCTGGCGCGCCACCTCGTTGCAGGCCCATTTCTTTGGTACCGCCGAAGCGGGCAACCGGTTATATGAGCGGATACGGGCGGTGCTGGATGAGCCGGCCCCCGATCGGACGGTCCTGACCTGTTTTCACCGGGTGTTGCTGCTGGGATTCCAGGGGGATTACCGGGAGGACACGTCATTGATACGTGAGCAACTGATAACCCGCTTAAGCCAACACCTCTTGCCTTTCGACCGTGTTCAGCCTTCGCCGGTGCGGGTCGGGGCCGCGCCGTCCTGGGCCGGGTGGCGTTCCATTGGCGGTCCGCTAATCATGACGATAATCGCGCTGACCGGTGTCTGGTGGGGGTTGAGGCAGTATCTGATCACGCTGCTGCCGGGGTGGGCGCAATGAGCGCGATGTGGCGACGGGCGCTATGGGGATGGGCCGCCGGGTTAGCGCTGCTGCTCTGTCTGGTCTGGCTCCCCTTATCGCCGGCGGGCCGATGGGTGGGGGGCGCTATTATCCTGCTCTTCACGCCGGTCGGACTGTTTTATACCGGGCGATCCCGGCGACGGGAACAGCTCGACTGCCTGTCGGCAGGGCTGCCGCCGGACGGTGATCGTCGCCCGGTGGTGCTGGTTTGCGGTCACGTCCAGGACGGCCTGTTTGGTGATGAACGGGGGCGTCAGACGCCGCAGGGCTACTGGTTATGTTTACCGTCAGGGACCGCGTTGTCCGATGGGGTGGCAAGCCTGCTGGCTGCCCGGCCCGCCTGGGGCGGCCAGTTGAGCGTGATGGCCGTTATCAACCCGCAACAGTACCGGGATGAGACGGCCCTGGCGGGGTGGGTGCGGGAACTGCGCTGGCAGCTTTCTCAGGCGCGTCGTCGCCAGGGTATCCCGTTACCGCTAGTGCTGACCGGCTACTTAGCCGGGGCGTCCCAACGCCCTGATTCACCGTGGTTTGCGTGGCAGGCCGGTCAGAACACCGTCACGGTCTGGCGCAAGGGCGTCTCGGGTCAGCCGCTGGCGGATTGGCTGGGCGAGGGCAGCGTGGCGGAACAGAGCGCCCGTTTTCAGTGTGGGGTTGAGCTGACCGGCTGGGCTGACTGGATGCGGGCGTGCGTATTACCCGCTTGCCTGGCCCCCGAAGACGGCCTGCCGCCGTGTCCGCCTCAGGCGATGGCGCTGACCTTTGTCCCGGCATTACCGCAGCGGTTACCCGG
>NZ_JAJAFZ010000165.1:0-1775 GCF_025384895.1 Photorhabdus kayaii | reverse complement strand
CCGGGTAACCGCTGCGGTAATGCCGGGACAAAGGTCAGCGCCATCGCCTGAGGCGGACACGGCGGCAGGCCGTCTTCGGGGGCCAGGCAAGCGGGTAATACGCACGCCCGCATCCAGTCAGCCCAGCCGGTCAGCTCAACCCCACACTGAAAACGGGCGCTCTGTTCCGCCACGCTGCCCTCGCCCAGCCAATCCGCCAGCGGCTGGCCTGAGACGCCCTTGCGCCAGACCGTGACGGTGTTCTGACCGGCCTGCCACGCAAACCACGGGGGATCAGGACGCTGGGACGCCCCGGCTAAGTAACCGGTCAGCACTAGCGGTAACGGGATACCCTGGCGACGACGCGCCTGAGAAAGCTGCCAGCGCAGTTCCCGTATCCAACCCGCCAGGGCCGTCTCATCCCGGTATTGTTGCGGGTTGATAACGGCCATCACGCTCAACTGGCCGCCCCAGGCGGGCCGGGCAGCCAGCAGGCTTGCCACCCCATCAGACAACGCGGTCCCTGAGGGTAAACATAGCCAGTAGCCCTGCGGCGTCTGACGCCCCCGTTCATCACCAAACAGGCCGTCCTGGACGTGACCGCAAACCAGCACCACCGGGCGACGATCACCGTCCGGCGGCAGCCCTGCCGACAGGCAGTCGAGCTGTTCCCGTCGCCGGGATCGCCCGGTATAAAACAGTCCGACCGGCGTGAAGAGCAGGATAATAGCGCCCCCCACCCATCGGCCCGCCGGCGATAAGGGGAGCCAGACCAGACAGAGCAGCAGCGCTAACCCGGCGGCCCATCCCCATAGCGCCCGTCGCCACATCGCGCTCATTGCGCCCACCCCGGCAGCAGCGTGATCAGATACTGCCCCAACCCCCACCAGACACCGGTCAGCGCGATTATCGTCATGATTAGCGGACCGCCAATGGAACGCAGCCCGGCACAAGACGGTAAGGCCCCGACCCGCACCGGCGAAGGCTGAACACGGTCGAAAGGCAAGAGGTGTTGGCTTAAGCGGGTTATCAGTTGCTCACGTATCAATGACGTGTCCTCCCGGTAATCCCCCTGGAATCCCAGCAGCAACACCCGGTGAAAACAGGTCAGGACCGTCCGATCGGGTGCCGGTTCATCCAGCACCGCCCGTATCCGCTCATATAACCGGTTGCCCGCTTCGGCGGTACCAAAGAAATGGGCCTGCAACGAGGTGGCGCGCCAGGCCGCATAGCCCTCGTCCGGTGCCCGTTTTAAGACGGTTTCATCCAACAGCGCGCACAAAGCATAACGGATGTGTTCCCTTGCGGCGTCACTGACACCGGCAGCAGACAGCGCCTCCTGCGTCTGTTCTATCTCGTCGATACAGTGTTGCCAGACCGCGCTCCCCTGATCCACCCGCACGCCCCGGCACAGGGCTATCACCAGCAGATAGCTGTTCTGCAACAGGGCATCAATATCCGGTCGCGATGTTTTAGTGCGTAAGTGTGATCGATTCATGTCCTCAGCACCGCAAACAGTTCAAGCTGAATATCGCCCAGGATATCGGGCACATAGAAAGCACAGGTTCCCGCCGCCAGCATGGCTTTCGCGGACGGATGGGTCAGGTCGAGGGCAAAATACTGGTTCTCCAGCCGCAGGGGGACCGCCGCCGGCACATGAGGCATTGCCACCAGCGGGATCCCGGTCAGCGCCCGGTTAATCATCTGGTTCACCTCATCCGGCGCCCCGGCTTTACACAACAGCGGGAACCGGGTCTGCCACTGATGCGCCGGGACGGAAGACCGGACGGAAAGAT
>NZ_JAJAFZ010000164.1:0-1859 GCF_025384895.1 Photorhabdus kayaii | reverse complement strand
CTATAAGGTGGGGTATACCAGTACCCGCCACGAAGACCGCAGCACGGGCATGACCCGTTATTACAGTCAGCATCCCAGCTTGCATCTTAAAGGCAACTGGCTGGAAGAAGCGGGCTTTTCCACCGGGCAGCCGGTGCAGGTCAGTGTTGAGCACGGACAGTTGATTATCCGGCTCGTCGAGAACGGCTAACCGCTAAAGGGGAGATCCCAGCGCTTGGGCTGGGATCTGGGGTTAGCAAAAATCTTGTTCTATTCTGCCTTCCGATTTCAATGTTTCTAAAAAACATTGATAAGCAACTGGATCTGCTTCTAACAGGTCATCTAATATATTTTTTTCAATGAGTGGCTTGTAAAATATGCCATTTTCAAAGAAAACAAAATCACCAGATAACGATGACTCTATAATTTCTACTTCCTCTGCGTTATAACTAAGCAGCCCGTCATAACCTTTAGCAAAACCGTAAAAGTATGTTTTTTCTCCGAACCAATATATGGCAAAAACTTCAATAATTTTTTCTGATTTGAACTTTTTTATTTTCATCATTTTTTATCCGTGATTGAAGGCTTAGGTTGGATTTCAGGCCGTTTAGGAGTTGTAATCTTCATATCATAAGCCTTACCAGTAGTTGAGTTATATTGATAATGGATGGTGATATTTGAACCGTCTGGTAACTCATGTGTAACTTGCATTTTCTGGAATCCTGCATCAGTAGGGAAACGAGGATCTTTATTCATTCCTCTAAGTGGATCACCTGAAGATGGGTTAGCTTTAACTTGGTTCCATAAAATCTGCTCATTCAGATCCCTTGGCGCTGCAACTTGTTGCCCCGGTTTCGCGGTAGATATCTTTTCAGCATTTTTGATAAGCTGTTGATGATAAATAGTATTAGCCGATTTATCACCCAGATTCGTTGTGCCTTGACTGTTTTTCCCAATCTTTTCCAGCGCCGCTTTCTCTGTATTAACAACCGCGCCTGTGCTTCCTTTTGTTGTTGGCGATGATTTCGGCCCTTTGCTGCCCTCAACAATAACAGGCAACGTCATCGCCATCGCCGCGGCAGTCTCCTGACTCATGCCCATTGCTTCAAAGCGTTTTGTCCAGCCGAGTTCGCCTACCTTGCCTGTAGCCGCCTGACCTAACGTATTCACCGCCGACAGGTAATTTCTGAACTCAACTGGCAATGTGCCATCCCGGTCCATATTTTTGAGGGTCCGCTCAAACACCGGCCACTGATCAACCAGATAACCATACTTCTGTGCGCACTGGTTCGGGTTGCTGTTGCAGAAATCCATCATGTCCTGCTGATTGCGGATATTAGTCTCTACCATATCCTTGATCACTTGTTTGCAGCTTTCGCCTTCACAGGTGCGGGCTTGGTGCGCAAAACTGTCCAGCTCATTCACGCTCAGATAGTTATTCTCAATAACAACCCATTCCATTGCGAAGTTGATTACCGAACACCTATTTTCCCTGCACACTCAGTCGGTTACAACCCGTTTTTTCCAATGTGCGTTCACCGCCGAACCCAAAACCCCCTGACGCGCTTTTCGCCCCTGAACGCCGGTTTTTCCCGCCGCGCTTTGGTCAGGGTAGCGCCTTTTTTGGCAACGGGCGAACGTCGCCCAACTCACTTGGGCGGCGGGCGCCCGTTCTGCAGGCGCGGGCGGCATAATTTATGATGTCTACACGGTGATGAGGGGAGTACGCGGTTTTTGCCGATGACCGGCTCAGGCGCTGACAGCAGAAGGCGTCAGCCTTGTGCGCCACACCCGCCAATGCCGACCCGCGGGGGCGCAAGACATAATGCCAATTATACGCATTAAGCCGCTCATCAATGCTCAGGCGGTTGCCCTGGCTC
>NZ_JAJAFZ010000163.1:0-2038 GCF_025384895.1 Photorhabdus kayaii | reverse complement strand
GGGGCGTAGTTCAATTGGTAGAGCACCGGTCTCCAAAACCGGGTGTTGGGAGTTCGAGTCTCTCCGCCCCTGCCAGTTATAAGTTAAGTGGCAACTAGGGTAGTTCATAATATTGGTGATCCATATACGCTACTTGAATTAGATTATTGATAAGGCGCTGGCTTCTTGGTCGGCGCCTTTTTTCTAATGGAACTTTGTAAGAAAAACGGATTTGCCTTTACACTAAAAATCCTCTTATGCGAACCTTTTCTCCAGAGATGATCTCACTTGGAAAATTTGTTCCCAAATATTGTCTGGTTCGTAAAGCCAATGTTGCCATCGATTTGAATTCATCATTGATGTTGTTACACATTTTTCAGTTCTCAATGTTATTCGATCTTATAGCAATAAAACCTTTCTTTGTGACTGCTCCCCGCCGCAAAAAACGGCGAGGCTTCCCACTTTTCAGGCCGCCACCGTCTTTATGACGGATTTACGCTGGCCTCCGTGGGCAGAAACGATGAGTCCCGCCGCCCGTAATTCTGTTGTGCCCTTGCGCTGGATGTTGATCGCCGCATTAATATCGCGGTCATGTTCGACATGACAAACCGGGCATTGCCAGATCCGCTTATTTAGCGGCAGTTCTGGCATTTTGTGACCGGAGCCATGGCAGGTTTTCGAGCTGGCGAACCACTGATCCAGTTTGACTAGGTGAACACCTGCCGCCGCGGCTTTGTATTCCAGTTTCATGAGGGAGCCATGTCAGCCCGCATCCCCGATAGCGTGGGCAAGGTGGTGATCCTTCATTATGTTGGCCGATTTCAGCGTCTCAACAATGACCGCTTGGTTTTCGTCAACCATTGTTCGAGAGAGTTTGTGTTGAAATTGGTCGCTCTTAACATATTCAGCGCTCATTGATAGAGTGCATTCATTTTAGCCTATTTTACAGGCAAATATCAATTCAGTCAGGATACGTCGCAGTAGCCAGCCCTAAAGCCCTTTGGGCTTTCAGATTATTGACAAAGTGCTGGTTTTTTATCCGGCCTTTTGTTTTAATTAAGTTCCGTTCACCAAACGGAGCTTGCCGCCATGTTAAGAACACCGCCTCCTCAGACTTTCCCGCCAGAAACGCTTTCGCTTGACGAGCTGGTACCCAAAAATCATCGGGTCCGTAAAATCGATGCCGCTATTGATTTCGAATTTATCCGCGAATGAGTCGCGCCTTTGTATTGTCATAATAATGGCCGACCGGCTATCGATCCCGTTATGTTGCTTAAGATGATGTTACTGAGCTATTTATTTGGCATTCCCAGTGAACGCCGTCTGGTACAGGAAATTCAGGTTAATGTAGCTTATCGCTGGTTTCTGCGCCTCGGACTGACTGAGAAGGTGCCTGATGCTTCGACCCTGAGCCAAAACCGCCGCCGCCGTTTCAATCACAGCGAGGTCTTCCAGCAGATTTTTGACCACATTGTTGAGCAGGCGATCGCCAGAGGGCTGGTGGGTGGACGGGTACTCTATACGGACAGTACCCACCTGAAAGCCAGTGCCAATCCACATAAATCTGAGCAGGCGATGCGGTCGGTTCCCCTCAGCGCCTATCTTAACGAGCTGGATAACGCGGTCAATGAAGACCGGGCTATTGCCGGAAAAAAGCTTAAAGCCAGCCCTTAAGGAACGGCAGAGAAAGACGAAGGTCAGTATCCCCGATCCGGAAAGCGGATTTATGCACCGGACCAACAAACCCAGGGGGTTCTTTTACCTTGACCACCGTAGCGTGGATGGAAAAGTCGGCATCATCACCGATACCTACGCCACCCCGGGCAATGTCCACGACAGCCAGCCCTTTATTGGGCGTCTGGCGCGTCAGCTCAAACGATTCTCCCTGGCTCCCCTCGCGGTTGGGCTGGATGCGGGCTATTTTACGGCCCCAGTCTGTTATTTAACGGAACAGTTAGGCGTCATCCCGATAATCGGTTACCGCCGCTCGAATAAGGGGCCGAACGTCTTCCAGAAGAAGCATTTTACCTATGACAAGCAGCAGGACTGCTATGTGTGC
>NZ_JAJAFZ010000162.1:0-2050 GCF_025384895.1 Photorhabdus kayaii | reverse complement strand
GCTTCTTGATAAACCGGAGATGATGCTGTTTTATAGTCTTTAGCTGGGTCATCAATGATGCCGATATTCATCCCTTGACCCGTGATACCGCCATTCACACCCGCCGCGCGATAAGAGCCGCCATGCAATTGACCTTTTGCGTCCAACACTTCCCATAGTTCCGCAGTACGAATAGCGCCGCCCGCCAGCGTCCTAATGTTCGTTCCGTTTAAGCGAGTGTTGGGAAACACATCTTGATATTTTTCAGTATCAATAATGCGCTGCGTGTCACGTGACATTCGATTAGCGAGATCAGAAGAGTATGAACACGAAATAATGTGCCAGTTCGGATGCTTGCCTAATGCGTACGCAGGAAGCCGACGAGACGCTAATTCGCTTTTCCCGGAGCGAGGGGGGGCAAATATCATTAAGCGCGGCATCTTGCCATTTTCAACGTCTTTCAGAAACTGGTCTAACTCAAGGCATAACAGCTCATTAAACCAGCCCGTTTCGTATCGCGAATTTGTATAGAGCGTGAAATCCATCAGAGATGATCGGGCTTGTTCTATCGCTCTACGCCGATATGCCTCAAGAGTCTGTAAGTTTCTCATTGAGCTTACTTGAGCGACGGCCATGACCCATCTCCTTTAATCTCTCTTCAAGTTGCTCGTCAGTTAAATCAATCTTGATCGGCCCGCCACCAGCACCCGTCAGCTCAGTCTTAACGCTCTCACGGAACGCTTGCACGCCAACATGCTTACCCAGTAACTCAAGATTTTTA
Organism: Photorhabdus kayaii; assembly: GCF_025384895.1. Taxonomy (NCBI): domain Bacteria; kingdom Pseudomonadati; phylum Pseudomonadota; class Gammaproteobacteria; order Enterobacterales; family Morganellaceae; genus Photorhabdus; species Photorhabdus kayaii. The sequence continues at coordinate 1,290 of NZ_JAJAFZ010000162.1, read as the reverse complement.
ACTTTATCCGGCCACTTGATTTTCTTGAGAATGGTTTCTTCTGTACTTCCGTCGTAGTCATAAATCGTCGTGGAAATATCGAAGCCAGATAATGTTGTACGCCAAACTACCGGCCATTCGCTTACTGCTTTTAACCTTCCGTCGTCATCAATGATGTCTAGTACGTCCATTCTGTCGATTTCGACTAAGCGTTTGAGCACATATTCAGCATCGATTTTAACCACTTCATTACGATCTGACTTTAGTTCTGAAATCCGTTTTTGAATGTCAAGTTTTAACAAGTTTTCAGAGCCAATGCGGTTTGCAGTTTTATCACTGTACCCCGCGCGAATTGCAGCTTGAGTCGCGTTCAAATCGACGAGGTACTCGCGACAAAACATTTCTTGTTTGCCTGTGAGCGCCATTTCTTTCCCTCAAAATAAAAAGGCCGCACCGGGCGACCTGTTATCTGGTTCTCCACAACGCCCATGCAGCAGAAACACCCCAGCACATTAGGCCGTACAGAAAACTACCCCACGTGCCGTGCAGCATGAGCAAGAAACCCCCGATTATCGGAGTTATCCAGCAATAGAATTCAAAATCGTTCATGTTTTAATTTTCCGGTATTACTTCTTCACCATTAACGATATGCCTGCTTTTAACCACATCAGGCGAGGTGGTTTCTTCCTTTCCACAGTCAAGAAAAATTGATAAGTTGGTTATTCCACAGTCAAATAAGGAATAATGTTATGAGTGATATTAATGAACTGAAAAAGCTCATTGAAGCACAACAAGTGATTATTAATGCTATTATCCAGACAATGGATCGTGAACAAAAGCAGTTAGTTATTGAGAAAATTAGATCACTTGCGCAAGGAGCGAGATACCCGCACATCTTGGAGTCTTTCGATTCACCAGAAGAGGCTATTAGAGCAACATCCTCTCAGCTTAATTTGATGTAATCACTCAGACAGCGACCAATTAAACTTATTTTCTTTAATTAAGGTCGCTATTTCTAAATCATTAGCCAATTTTTCTCCTACGATTTCGTTCATAAACTTCCTGCCATCACTAAGTAATTTTTTTCTGCTGTAAAGAAATGCAGCGGATATAGTGTCAATGGCTTGGTGTATCTCCTCCAGGGTTCTACCTTCTGCAATCATCTTAGGGATAAGATTAGCAATGACTACATCCACTTCCCCAAGGGCAAACCCGACCAATTTTTTAATTTCATGAACTTTATTTTCGGTTAAGCTATCTATTGTATTTCCCATAATCTTTAAACCCTCGTTGAACCCTTTCCAACCCGGA
>NZ_JAJAFZ010000161.1:0-2072 GCF_025384895.1 Photorhabdus kayaii | reverse complement strand
CCGTTTAGCAATAAAGCAGGAGCCAGGCTCTATAAAACCGGCGATCTGGGCCGCTGGTTGCCGGATGGGAATATTGAATATCTTGGGCGCAATGACTTCCAGGTCAAGATCCGCGGTTTTCGTATTGAGTTAGGCGAGATTGAAGCCCGGCTGGCGGCCTGTGACGGTGTGCGGGAGGCAGTGGTGGTCGCCCGGGAAGACGCGCCGGGTGACAAGCGGCTGGTGGCCTATCTGGTGCCGCAGGCCGGAATGGTGCTGGACGCCGCAACGCTGCGGGCTGAGTTAAGCACAAGCCTGGCGGACTATATGCTGCCCGGTGCATTTGTGGGACTGGAGGCGTTACCGCTGACGCCGAATGGCAAGCTGGACCGGCAGGCATTGCCGGCCCCGGACCAGAGTGCGGTGGTGACACGGCAATATGAAGCGCCACAGGGTAAGCTTGAGCAGCAGCTGGCACAGATTTGGCAGGACTTGTTAGGCGTGGAGCATATCGGCCGCCACGACAACTTCTTTGAGTTAGGCGGACATTCACTGTTGATCGTCAGTGTGATTGAGCGATTACGCCTGATGAATTTGCATCTGGACGTGGCGGCCGTTTTTGCCAGGCCAACACTGATGGCGATGGCTACTCGTGTCAGCACGGGGGAGAGTATCGCGGGTGAGGGTGTTCCCGAGAATCGTATCCCCGGAGATACCCAGGTTATCACACCGGAGATGCTGCCGCTGATTATGCTGAGTCAACCCGAGATAGACAGCATTGTAACTGACGTTGCTGGTGGCGCTGCCAATATCCAGGATATTTATCCACTCGGCCCGCTACAGCAAGGTATCCTGTTTCACCATTTGTTGGAAAATGAAGGCGATACTTATTTAGAGCGTTCAATGTTAGCGTTCGACAGCCGACAGCGTTTGGATGGCTTTTTGGCTGCCTTGCAACGGGTAATCGATCGTCATGATATCTTGCGCAGCGCGGTGCATTGGAAGGGATTACCGGAGCCGGTGCAGGTGGTGTGGCGTCAGGCGCCATTGCGGGTTGAAGAATTGAGCTTATTGGCGGGGGAAGATGCAGAACGACAACTGTATCAGCATACCGACCCGCGGCGGGTACGGCTGGACGTGACCCGAGCGCCATTAATGTCGGCCACCATCGTGCAAGACCCGCAATCCGGTGAATGGCTGCTGGCATTACTGTTTCACCATTTAGTATGTGATCATGTGTCTTTGGAGCTCATTAACAATGAAGTTCAGGCTTTCTTACAGCAGCAAGAAGAGCATCTGCCGCATCCTTTACCTTACCGCAATTTTATTGCACAAGCACGTTCGGTACCGCAGACGGTGCATGAGGCGTATTTCCGGCAGCAGTTAGGTGATGTGGACGAATCAACCGCGCCCTTTGGGCTGTTGGATGTGCAAGGGGAGGGCACTCTGGTTGTTGAAACGCGCGGCTATGTAGAAACGCGGTTGGCTCAAGCCGTACGTGATTGCGCGCGGCGGGAAGGCGTCAGTGCGGCGGTGTTATTCCATGTGGCATGGGCGCAGGTCATGGCACAGTGCAGTGGCCGGGATGACGTTGTGTTTGGTACCGTGTTGCTGGGACGATCGCAAGGCGTGGCGGGTGCGGATCAAGTGCTGGGTATGTTTATGAATACTTTGCCGGTACGGGTACGGCTGGGTGAGCGTAGCGTATGGCAAGTAATGCGCGAAACATACCAACACTTAAGTGAGCTGCTGGCGCATGAACAGGCCCCGCTTTCGCTGGCTCAGCGTTGCAGCGGTGTGCAGGCCCCAATGCCGTTGTTCAATAGCCTGTTGAACTATCGGCATAGCCCAGGCGGGGCAGATCAGCAGAGCGTGTGGGAGGGGATACGCTGGATTAGCACAGAAGAACGTACCAACTACCCACTGTCATTGGACATTGATGATTCAGGTCAGGGGTTTGAGCTGACGGTGCAAAGTCGTGGGGAGGTGGCACCGGAGCGGATTATGGCCTATGTGGAGACGGCGCTGAAAGGGATAGTGACGGCTTTGTGTTCGGCACCTGACACACTGATACAGCAGGTGGATATATTGCC
>NZ_JAJAFZ010000160.1:0-2112 GCF_025384895.1 Photorhabdus kayaii | reverse complement strand
TCTTAGTCCCCGTGGCGCACCGGGCTGCGCCCGCTGCTGTCAGCCTCAATGCAAAATCCCACCGCCGCAGTCGCCGCCGTCCGTGGCGGCTCCGGTGTCAACATCCGCCTTAAGCCGTTGCCGGTCAGTCCGTCAAGGTCAACGGCCCTGAAAGCAGGCCAGCAAGCTGGCCGCAATTTATTGCCCCCACCCCAACCCCGCTGAACAGCGTCACCTGCGGGCCTCGCCGGCCCGCACCCGGCCAACCCGCGTCAGCGGCGCAGGCAAGCTGCCCCGCCGCCCCGGGTTATCGATAAAACCCGGTTCTGGCAGGTTGAAAGGCGGTGTACAAACACGTCAGCAAATACACACAAGGGGTTAACGGCAGCTAACACCGCCGCTATACTGCTCAATGTGCAGACCGGATAAGGGCGTCAGGGTATGGCGGTAGCGTGCACACATCCTGAAAAGGCACGTCGGGTCAAAAAAAGTTGCAGGAGCAAAATGGGCGAAACGCGTCCTTCTGAAAGCCTTGTCCTGTGCGGCCTGGCATCGCCCTATAAGTATGACTGCCTCGGAACCTGACGTGTCATTTCCGGTTCGCCGGCCAGTACGAAGACGAGGAAAGCGGTTTATTTTATAATCGGCACCGTTATTACGAGAGTGATACAGGCCAGTACTTATCACCAGATCCTTTGAATCTTAGTGGCGGATTTAACCCGTACAGCTATGTCCATGATCCGGTCAATTGGATCGATTCTTTGGGTCTCTCTAATAGTGGGATCTTAGATAAAGCAATGCAAGGACAAGTCGGTGATAGATTATCAGCCCATCACGTTATCCCTGTAGAAGTTTGGAAAGAAAATCAAGTATTCTTAGATAAAATAGGTATCGGTAGACAAATGAATTCTGCATCTAATGGTATTCATATTCCGGGTAGTGAATCCGCCATGAAAGCAGATGTCGGAAAAGGAATGAAAGTTTTTCACAGCAGTAATCATAATAATTATTCTGATGAAGTGCGAGGAAAAATAAGGGATATAAGAAACCAGTATTCTAATAATAGTATTAACGAGCGAGAAGCTAGAGATGCTATTAGAAAGCTTCAGATGGATATGAAAAATAAAATATGGTCTGGTCAAGTGTCTACAACCAAATGTGGGAGAGTAAATTAATGAATTATTATGTATTAATGAACGATTATAATTCTTCACTAATGCCAAGATATCTTCATGCTATAGTAGATACCGAAAAGCAAATTAATGAAAAATGGGATTATGAAGGCTCCAAGCATGATATACCTTATTATCTATTAGATAAGGAATGCCCTAACCATTTGTATTTGTTATGCAATAAAAATATTGGTAAATTGGGGTTTAATTATTATCAACACAATATGGCTCATATCCTATCTGATAGATTTCTCGATATTATCAATGAGTTTAAATTAAGCGATCATGTTTTAAAAAAATTAATTGCGACATCTATTAAAGATGGAAAAACTATCAATAACTCATTAAATTATCTTTTTTTTACTGACAAGGAGTTATTTCTGAATGAAAAAAACTCAATATTAGAAAAAGATAAATATGGAAATTTAATTCCTCATAAATTATCTTTTCATAATGAATCATTAAATTATGATATTTTTTCAATACGGACTACTTTATTAGCAGGATTTATCTTTATTTCAGAAAAAGTAGCTAACAGATTAATTAAAGAAAATATCAAAGGAATAAAGCTAATTAAATTAGATGAAGTCTTGAATCACTATTGTGTAGATTTTAAGTACGACATTAAAGCTAATGTCAAAAAAGGAAAAATAAAATTACCCTAAGCTAATAGTAAAAAGCCGGAAAGATCTTTCGAGATCTTCCGGCCTTCTGATGATATCTACCGTGGCGCATACCCATTGTACGCTAGAGCAGATTGAAGCTTAGAGATCGCATCCTTAATCTGATACGCCTCCTCGTCATTCACGGCACAGGCCCGTATCTCAGACCAGCACAGCCGCTTAACCAGTTGGGCTAAGGCCAGTGCTTCAATGTGGGTTAACTGAATGTCCTGCAAATGTTCAATGGCTATCGTCATCTCATCCTCTCCCCTTAACCCGCAAAACCGGTTATCAACGCC
>NZ_JAJAFZ010000016.1:0-82421 GCF_025384895.1 Photorhabdus kayaii | reverse complement strand
GAGGCAACTTGAAAGATAACGGATATAAAGGATAACGCTATGCTAATCGATCTTATTACATCATGTAGAAAATCAACCGCAATTTATGCTTTTGTTGATATGGGTTTATCTGTTCACTTTAAAGATGGGGCCTGCGTAAATATCAGCGAACTTTCCTGTCAATATGGTCTTGATCATTCTCGCTTTAGCCGGTTATGTGAATATTTAATCAAAATAGGGGTATTGGTTAGCCGCAATGAGGGAGTTGCACTTTCTGAGGAATGCAGTGCACTTGCCGATCCTGAAAGTATGGAATCATTGATGATAAGGTGCGAAGTTAGCCCAGAATACTGGAACGCTTGGTCAATGTATTCAAAATCCTTATATGAGAATAATAACAAAACGGCATTTGAAATAGCGCATGGAAAACCATTCTTTGAATATTTGGATAATCATGAATTGTTCAGATCAAATTTTGATTCTTTTATGTCAAAAAACTCGGACAAAATAATAGAGAAAATACTTGATGTTTATGATTTTAGTCAACATAGCAGAATATTAGATGTTGGAGGAGGAGAAGGAAAGCTTTTAGTAAGAATAAATGAAAAAATAAAAGGAAAACATTACGCTGTATTGGACAGATATAATGAAATTCCTGTTTTAGAAGATATTGAATTTATAAACGGAGATTTTTTTAAATCAGTTCCATCTGGTTATGATTTATATATTTTAAAGAATATTATCCATAATTGGTCTGATAATAACGCAATACTGATTTTAGAGAATTGCCGAAAAGCTGTGGATGATAATGCAACTGTTTTGTTAATAGGTATGGTGAGAAAATTAAAATTAGAAATAATTGACTCTACGGATATATTAATGGATGTACTATTATTAGGAAAAGAGCGTTATTTGAATGAATTAGAGGATTTGGCTCACCAAGCAGGGTTTGTCGTTAAAGATATCAAAGATATAAATGAAAAATATTCAATTATAGAGCTAGGTGTAAAATAAATTACAGATATACCCAATGGATTTCAAGATGTATCGCGACGGCAAGGGAGTGAATCCCCGGGAGCATAGGTAACTATGTGACCGGGGTGAGCGAGTGCAGCCAACAAAGAGGCAACTTGAAAGATGACGGGTATAATTATGGAACTCCACAAGAAATAGTTATATGGATATTGTGTCTCTGAAAGCAGGTATAACAAGTATGGCATCAAAATATCTGATGCCATATTTTTATCTTATCTTATTGAATTAAACTTAGTGCCTATCCCAATAGCCCTATTGGGATAGGCAGTTAATTAACAATGGGTAGGATATGACTACCTTTCATTGATGATCTTTGAAGAGGAACTCATTGACGTTTTTCTCCTGTTGCTGAAATAATACGTTTAAAAAATACCTTATAATTTTTCAGGTTTTATAATTATTTATTTCTTCTATAAATGAATGTAAATAGTAATATATATACTGCGTGATTTTTTTATATTTAATTATCAAGAATTCTGAGAAGAGCTAATTGTGATCTTTGTCATTTCTTTTTATCCAATTTAATATAATCTGGTAGCTTGCTTTTAACAATACGAAAGCAAAGTGAATTGTATCTTTACATGAAAAGGTAACAAAGTTAATAATTACATTTTGTTTTAAATAGGTTGTTGCGATATCCAATTTATCATCATGCTATTTCTTGGATTTTGGATAAAATACTTAATTTTTTCATAATATATACCCTATGGATTTCAAGATGCATCGCGACGGCAAAGGAACGAATCCCCGGGAGCATAGATAACTATGTGACCGGGGTGAGTGAGTGCAGCCAACAAAGAGGCAATTTGAAAGATGACGGGTATACAGATATAAAGGATGGCTTAATGCTAACTGAACTGATTGCATCAAATAGAAGATCAGCTGCAATTCATGCTTTTGTTGATACCGGATTATCTACTCACTTTAAAGATGGAGTTTATGTCGATATAAGCGAGCTTTCCCGTAAATCTGGTGTTAATTATGCTCGGTTTAGTCGATTATGTGATTTCTTAGTTGAAATGGGAGTATTGGTTAGTAACGATAATAAATTCAGGCTTTCTGATGAGTGTCATGTTTTTGCCGATCCTGAAAGTTTTGAGTCATTCATGATAAAGCTTGAAATTTGCTCATATTACAGTAACGCTTGGTTAATGTATGGAAAATCCCTATTTGAAGATGATGGCAAATCGGCATTTGAAATGGCACATGGCAAGCCATTCTTTGAATATCTGGATGGTAACAAATTTCTCAAATCAAATTTTGATGCTTTAATGACAAGAGTCTCAAATTTAATCGTTGGGAAGTTACTTGGTATTTATGATTTTAATCAGCACAATAGAATATTAGATGTTGGAGGGGGAGAAGGGGAACTTTTAGCAAGAATCAGTGAAAAGGTAAAAGGAAAATATTACGCTGTGTTGGATAGATATAATGAACTTCCCGTTTCTGACAATATAGATTTTATCAATGGAGATTTTCTAAAGTCAGTTCCATCGGGTTATGATTTGTATATTTTAAAAAATATTCTCCATAATTGGTCCGATAGTGACTCAATACTCATTTTGGAGAATTTCCGCAAAGCAATGGATAAAAATTCATCTCTGTTATTGATAAATATGGTGAAAGAGCCAGAATTTTCTAGATCTTTCGATATATTAATGGATGTGTTATTTTCAGGGAAAGAACGTAGTTTTACTGAATTCGAATATCTGGCTAACCAAGCTGGATTTGTCGTTCAAGAGACTAAAGTTATAGATCAATCATATTCACCATATTCATTTATCAAACTACGGATAAAATAAATTGTAGGAACTACAGATTATTCCCAAAGATGATTATATGATATTGTGTTTTTGAGTCGTGAATATATAAAATAAAGCATCAAAATTTTTTGATGCTTTTTTATATTAAAGAAATATATAGATTAAAATAGAAAGTGAATTTAATTTAAAGATTTATGATAAAAGAATAAATTAAATAAAAATATTAAACCTATACCCTATGGATTTCAAGATGCATCGCGACGGCAAGGGAGTGAATCCCCAGGAACATAGATAACTATGTTCCTGGGGTGAGCGAGTGCAGCCAACAAAGAGGCAACTTGAAAGATGACGGGTATAATACTTAATCAACAATAAGCAGGATATGATTATCCTGCTTTGATGATTATATTCGAAACGCATTAACGTTTCTCTTCTTGTTGTTCTTGTTTCATTACTTCACGATACCAACGTGGGTGATGTTTCTTCGCCCATCCACGGGTTACCCAACCTTCAACCATTGCTCGAAGAGTTCCTTTCACCCAGAATGCCGCATAAGCGTGAATCATAATCGTCAAGATTAAACCAATAGCTGACATTGAATGAATGAGAAGCGCAATTCGAATTATCGGAATAGAGAAGAGATCAGCAAAATAGGGGCGCCAAATAATAACACCACTGACAGCGAGTAATATCAGGAAAATACTGATAGACCAATAAACCCCTTTTTGACCTAAGTTATATTGACCAATATCACCTGCTTCCTCATTTTTTACAATCTTATGGATGTTTTTTAGCCATATAATGTCATCTTTGTCGATAAAGTTATGTTTAAAATATCTGAAAAACATAAAGATAAATAAAATAAACATCGCTGAACCGACAAATGGATGCAAAATCCGTGACAATTGCGGCGTACCGAAGATATTCATCAGCCAGTTAAAAGAGGGGAAAAAGAATCCTAATCCACTAATGGCGGTAAATAGAAAACAGAGCACCACCGCCCAGTGGTTTACTCGCTCAACCGGTGAGTGACGGATAATAATATCTTTCCTGCCTTTCATCGCGGCTCCTCCCCATTGGCTGACTTCTGTGAAGGCTCGGTATCACGACGCGCATTTTCCTCGTCTTCTTCCGTTACCCGGTTTGGTCCAATTCCCACATAATGGAAGAGGCTGGCAGCGAATGTGGCAGCAAATCCCACCGCGGCCAGCGGTTTCCAGATACCTTTCCAGAAGGTGATGGTCGGGCTGATCGCGGGATTGTCCGGTAGGCCATGATATAGCTGTGGCTTGTTAGCATGGTGAAGTACATACATCACATGGGTACCCCCAACACCATCAGGATCGTACAGACCCGCATTCTCATAACCACGGCCTTTCAACTCACTCACCCGTTCAGCCGCCAAATCCTTCATGGCTTTTTTACTGCCAAAATGGATTGCGCCAGTCGGACAGGTTTTCACACAGGCAGGCTCTTGGCCGACATTCACGCGGTCAACACACAGAGTGCACTTATATACCCGGTTATCTTCTTTGTTGATCCGTGGCACATTGAACGGACAACCCGCGATACAGTAGCCACAGCCGATACAGTGTTCAGACTGGAAATCAACAATCCCATTTGCATACTGGATAATCGCCCCTTCGGCTGGACAAGCTTTCAAGCAACCCGGATCAGCACAGTGCATACAACCATCTTTACGAATCAGCCATTCCAGTTTGCCGTTCTCTTCAACTTCTGAGAAGCGCATCACGGTCCATGATTTAGCGGTTAAATCCGCCGGGTTATCATAAACACCAACGTTATAACCGATCTCGTCACGAATATCGTTCCACTCAGAACAGGCCACCTGACAAGCTTTACAACCGATACATGTTGTTACATCAATCAGTTTTGCAACGCCCTCTTGGTCATCCCGCACCCGTGGTGCAGGAGTAAAAGAATTTGTGGCAGAGCGACGAATGATGTCTTGAGTTTGCAATGACATGATTTCTCCCTTACACCTTTTCTATATTAACCAGGAACGCTTTGAACTCAGGCGTTTGTGTGTTCGCATCACCAACAAATGGTGTCAACGTATTGGCAATAAAGCCTTTCTTCGCAGCCCCTTCAAAGCCCCAATGAATCGGAATACCGATAGTATCTACTTCACGACCGTGTACATTCAGGGTACGAATACGTTTGGTGACAACCGCTTTCGCTTTGATGTAACCACGATTAGAGCTAACTTTGACGGTATCACCGTGTTTGATGCCTTTCTTTTCCGCCAGTTTTTCACCGATTTCCACAAACTGTTCAGGTTGGATAATCGAGTTCAACAATGCATGTTTTGTCCAATAGTGGAAATGCTCCGTCAAGCGGTAAGTCGTTCCTACATAAGGGAATTTATCTGCCTTACCCATTGCTTCAAAGTCGCTTTTGAACACTCGGGCTGCTGGGTTGGATACCACATTCGGATGCAACGGATTGGTCCCCAATGGTGTTTCAAAAGGCTCATAGTGTTCAGGGAATGGCCCTTCAGCCATCTTATCAATAGCAAACAGACGTGCCATACCTTCCGGTTGCATGATAAAGGGACCAACATCCGTTTCCGGCGCAGCCACGCTGTAGTCAGCAGTATCGACACCACCCCACTTAATACCATCCCACGTCAGTAACTGACGTTTTGGGTCCCACGGTTTACCCTGCGGATCAGCAGATGCGCGATTGTACAGAATACGACGGTTTAACGGCCATGCCCATGCCCAACCTAGCGTATTACCCAATCCTGATGGATCAGCGTTATCACGACGGGCCATCTGGTTACCTTCCGGCGTCCAGCTTCCGGCAAAGATCCAACAACCACTGGCGGTAGTGCCATCATCACGTAGCTGCGCAAAAGAGGTTAATTGCTGACCTTGTTTCACGATGACGTTGCCATCAATATCAATCAGATCAACCAGCGCCCGGCCATTACTCTCTTGAGCCACCTCTTCTGATGTGGGGTTGTGCGGGTTGAAATAATCCCAAGTCATGTTCAGTACCGGCTCTGGTGATGAACCACCTTCAGCGCGGTACATATCCCGCATACGTTTGAAGATGCCGGAAAGGATCTCGCCATCACCGATGGCTTCTCCCGGCGCATCGGCCCCTTTCCAGTGCCATTGCAACCAGCGACCAGAGTTAACAATTGAACCGTTTTCCTCTGCAAAACAGCAACACGGTAGGCGGAAAACTTCTGTCTGAATTTTGGATGAATCGACTTCGTTAAATTCACCGTGGTTCTGCCAGAAAGTTGAAGTTTCAGTATTAAGCGGATCGATCGTGATCAGGAATTTCAGTTTCGACAGTGCATCAACGACTTTATTTTTATTCGGGAAAGAAGCTACCGGGTTAAAGCCCTGACAAATATAGCCATTCACTTCACCTTTCGACATCATGTCAAAAAATTGCAGAACATCATAACCTTTGTCCCACTTCGGCAGCCAGTCAAAACCCCAGTCGTTATCTTTACGGGCATTATCTCCGTAGAAACTCTTCATCAGACTGATAAAGAATTTTGGGTAGTTACCCCAATAGTTAACTTGACCCGGCCGCATTGGTTTTGGTGTATTTGCTTGGAGATAAGTTTGCAAATCAGCCTGTTTCTCTGAGGGGAGCGTCAGATATCCCGGCAAGCTTTGCGACAATAACCCCAAATCAGTTAATCCCTGAATATTCGAGTGACCACGCAATGCATTAACCCCGCCACCTGCCATCCCCATATTGCCCAACAGTAGCTGGATTATTGCCATAGTTCGGATGTTTTGTGCACCCACTGAGTGTTGAGTCCAACCCAGTGCGTACAGGAAAGAAGCGGTCTTATCCTTAACACAAGTTTCTGCAATATATTCACAGACTTTCAGGAAATCCTCTTTTGGCGTACCGCAAATATTACTGACGACATCGGGCGTGTAACGACTAACATGCTCTTTTAATAAATTCCATACACAACGTGGATGTTTAAGTGAGACATCACGTTGAGCAAAGCCGTTTTCATCCAGTGCATAGTTCCAACTGGTTTTGTCGTATTGACGTTTTTCTGCATCGTAACCGCTGAACAGGCCATCATCGAACGAGTAATCTTCACGCACGATCAGACTGGCGTTGGTATACGCCTCAACATATTCATGATTAATCTTATCGTTGGTCAATAGGTATAAAATGACACCTGACAAGAAGGCAATATCAGTACCAGAACGGATTGGAGTATAGAAATCCGCCACAGATGCTGTACGGGTAAAACGCGGATCAATCACGATTAACTTAGCGTTATTATGGATTTTCGCTTCCATTGCCCAACGGAATCCCACTGGATGCGCTTCGGCAGCGTTACCACCCATAACGACGATCAGATTCGCGTTCTTGATATCAACCCAATGGTTGGTCATCGCACCGCGACCAAATGTTGGAGCAAGACTTGCTACCGTTGGTCCGTGTCAGACACGTGCTTGGTTGTCTACGGCGAGTATGCCGAGAGCGCGACTAAATTTTTGCGATAGATAACCTGTTTCGTTACTGGCAGCAGATGCACACAGCATACCGGTCGTCAGCCAACGATTGACTGTTACACCCTCTTGATTGGTTTTAATGAAATTAGCATCACGGTCTGCTTTCATTAGTTTGGCAATGCGATCAAATGCCTCATCCCAAGTAATACGTTGCCATTTGTCAGAACCTGCTGCACGGTATTCTGGGTATTTCAGGCGGCTTTCGCTATGAATAAAATCCACCAAGCCAGCCCCTTTAGGACAGAGTGCACCACGGTTTACCGGGTGATCAGGATCACCTTCAATATGGAAAATAGTTGCTTTCGCATTTTTTGCGCCATCGCCAAGGCTGTACATCAACAGCCCACAGCCGACAGAACAGTATGTACAGGTATTTCGGGTTTCACGTGCACGCAACAATTTATAATTACGTGTTTGTGCAAGGGCTGCGGTTGGTGAAAAGCCCAATGCTGCCACCGTCGTACCTGCCATACCGCCAGCGCAGATCTTAAAGAACTGCCTTCTGCTGACTTGCATAGGAATCTCCTCACTCACATTGTTTTAAACAATACCCATTCCATCATGGGAAAAATTTCAAATGTGTTCTTTCTTATTAAAACCACTTTCCGTAGCGGGATCAGATTTATTGCCTGACAAATAGTATAGACTCTTTTTTCCGCACAATTATTGTGCCGTAACACTATTAGGAACTCATCTAATGTATAACGTAAAATCAGGGAAGTTGTTACCATTTGGTGTGATTGAGGGTGCAAAAAGAACGAACGTGCAACAAAAACACTATCCCGACATATTAAAAGCTGATTGGATTGCAGAAGAAGTTCCTGTTGCTTTAGTTTATAACGGTATTTCGCATGTTGTGATGATGGCAAGTCCCAAAGATCTCGAATATTTTGCTATTGGGTTTTCACTTTCCGAAGGCATCATTGAATCTCAACATGAGATTCGTGGTATTGATATTGTCGCTCATTGTAGCGGTGGAATTGAGTTGCAAATAGAACTTTCTAGCCGCCGTTTTGCGGGTTTGAAAGAGCGCAGACGTAATCTGGCGGGACGAACAGGTTGCGGTATCTGTGGAACAGAACAACTTTCTGATATTTTTCGCCCGATCACCCCGTTGCCTTTCACTCAAACCTTTTCATTAAGCCAGCTTGATCATGCTCTCTCCCAACTGACTAGCGTCCAAGATATCGGTGCATTAACAGGTTGCACTCATGCAGCAAGTTGGATTAATCCAGAAGGTAAATTATTGGGCGGATGTGAGGATGTAGGTCGGCATGTTGCACTGGACAAGATGCTAGGCATGAAGGCAAAAATAGGCTGGCAGCAAGGCGCTGTTCTGGTATCCAGCCGCGCCAGTTATGAAATGGTACAAAAATCAGCCACCTGTGGGGTTGAGATTTTATTGGCTGTTTCAGCAGCAACTTCATTGGCGGTAGAAATCGCTGACCGATGTCATTTAACCTTGGTTGGTTTTTGTAAACCCGGAAAAGCGACGATTTATACCCATGCTGAGAGATTAATAAGTTAAGTGAGCCAGAAATATGCAGTATCAAGAGTTCCCATATTCCCCGCTGTGATTAAGATGAAAAGTTTATTTTCATCTTAAATCAACAGCGATTGTCTCAATAATGCTAAATCACGCATGCAAGTTGTGAAACATCCATAAGTTGGGTTCAATGTAATGAGCCATTTGTTGTTGTATATCCACCTCTAGCGGCACTATACCCGTCATCTTTCAAGTTGCCTCTTTGTTGGCTGCACTCACTCACCCCGGTCTCATAGTTACCTATGCTCCCGGGGATTCACTCCCTTGCCGTCGCGATGCATCTTGAAATCCATTGGGTATATTTATGGACATAAATAGATAATATGTTTTAAGTAATTGTTACTAATAACTAAATAAATTTTATATTTTAATTAATTTCTTAACTTAAATTTTTATTTATCTTACACTGATAACATGCCGTTGAAAATACAATAAAATCGACTCACTGTGTATCCCTGTAGGGCTATTTTATTTGCTGTTGTTTATTATAAAAGTATGTTTGGGAAGTAATCGGATAAAAATGTTGGCTTTTTCATTCATTTTGGTTTTCTTCATGAGGCTAATTTCATGAATACATAAATTTTTTCCATGAGTTTTCATATAGCTTGACAACAATGGTTACGTGTCATTGTTTCATACAGAGATTGTCATCGCTCTATGACCGATAAATTGGAGATCAATCACGTTGGTATCACATAATTGATACAGGTTAACTTTTATTGAACCCGATTAATGTTAAAGTATAAGTATTTCTTATGTATGTAAATTCGGCAATAATTGCTGCAAGTTTTCATTCCTAAGCGATTTATCTGTTTCTTTTCCAATTTGATATGACTATGGCTGATATTTAGGCCGGTAAGGGGAGAGCCTGATGGCGGGTTTACTACCGATTACTGTAATTGGTGCGGCGGCGGGAGATATTATTCTTAGTTTGCCGAGGCTTCCCCGGAGTGGAGCAGATCAGGAAGCTAAAGAAATTGATCGGCAGATTGGTGGTTCTGGTTTTAATGTTGCTCGGGCTTTGGTTCGCCTACAAATCCCTGTGATTAATGGTATACCGGTTGGTAATGGATACTGGGGGGAGCAGATCACCAAAGAGATGCAAGACCTTGGGCTTGAGGTCACATTGACCCATTCATCTCTTGATAATGGTTGGTGTTTGGCAATGGTTGAACCGGACGGTGAAAGAAGTTTTGTCTCCGTAAGTGGTTGTGAAGTTGACTGGAGTACGGCAATGCTCTCTTCTATTGTTTTGCCGGAAAGGGGGTATATCTACTCCAGTGGTTATGTTATGGCGAGTAAATCGACGGCGATTTTGTGTAATTGGTTACTGGCGTCACCATACGGGCAAACGTTATTACTGGATTTTGGCCCACGTTTACCAGAAATAGATTCCGCTTTTCTTAATGCATTACCTGCTGACCGGACCATGCTGACATTGAACCGTGATGAAGTTGCTATATTGTGCGGAGAAGGTGATCCTGTCGCCCAAGCTAGCCGTTATTCCAGCGAAAGAAACATCACTATTATCTGCCGGTTAGGTTCACAGGGTACGTGGATATGTCTGCCTTATCGTGAGCCAGAATATGTTGCTGCTTATAAAGTGAAAGTGATGGATACCATCGGCGCTGGTGATGCCCATAGTAGTGGCATGCTTGCGGGATTATCTCAGGGAATGTCGTTGAGAGATGCTGTTGAACTTGGTAATCGTGTTGCTGCTATTGTCGTCAACCGTTCTGGTGCTGCTGGTGCACCAACAATAAAAGAACTAGAGGAGTTTGTGTTTGAATAATTATTTTCAGACTCTGCGCCTCTTAGGTTTTAAGGGGCGTAGTTAAAATGAGTGCATTACTTCCAGGTTGGAAACGCAAAACGGCTTTATTTTTATCAGCTCAAACAATTTCTTTGCTAGGTTCTTCCATTGTCCAGTTCTCTATCGTCTGGTATATCACCCTGAGTACTTCATCGGGAGAAATGCTGGCTATTTCGGTACTCTGCGCATTTCTTCCTCAGGTATTGATCTCTTTATTTGCGGGGGTTTGGGCGGATACTTACAACCGTAAGCTGCTCAGTATTGCCTCTGATGCGTTAATTGCATTAGTCACTCTTGGTTTGGCAATCTCTTTTATGTTCGGATTTAAGAGCATTGAGTTGTTATTTGTCGCACTGATTGTCCGCTCGTTCGGGACGGGCATCCAGATGCCGGCTGTTAATGCTATTATTCCGCAACTCGTGCCGAAAGATAAATTGCTGCGGGTCAATGGTATTAATACTTCTTTGACTTCACTGATGATGTTGGCATCTCCTGCTATCAGTGGCTTTTTATATTCTCAAACTTCAATGGAAAATATTTTTTTAGTAGACGTAACGACTGCTATTATCGGCATCAGCATTGTTGCGTTTATCCCTATTCCTAAAATTGCTTCTGATTCCATGCCGGATAATAAATTTCAGGCAATCTTAGCGGGTTTCCGTTATCTGCAAGAGAATAAATTAATCAGAAATCTTTTGATTTTTCTGATTTGTGTCTGCTTTTTGATTAGTCCGGCTGCATTTTTGACACCTTTATTAGTTAATAGAACATTTGGGGAAGAGCCGTGGCGTTTAGCCATTAATGAAATGACATTTAGTGCTGGCGCGGTTTTAGGTGGATTGCTGATTTCTTTCTGGGGTGAGTATAAAAATAAAATGCGTATAACGGCGATAGCTTGCGCGTTTTTTGGCATATTTATGATCGCTCTTGGTAATGCCTATTGGTTCCCACTTTATTTAGTACTCAATGTCTTTTTAGGTGTGGTAACACCTTGTTTTAACGCACCGATAACAGCGGTTTTTCAGGAAAGAGTCGAACCTGAGATGATGGGCAGGGTATTTAGTTTAGTTCAGATCGCTTTGTCTTGCTCTCTGCCATTAGGAATGGTGCTGTTTGGCCCAATTGCTGACTATATTAGTATTCAATCTCTTTTAATGGTATCTGGTGGATTGATATTACTGACTGGCGCGCTGTTTTTTATGTTTAACGGAGAAGGCAGCCGAGAAAGTAGCAGCGTAGTTTAATCAGGCTTAATGTTGCCTAGTTATGCGATAAGCGCAGCGCCGTGAATGGGTTTCCATATGTCGATTCTATCGACATATGGCTAGTACATGTCGATTCTATCGACATATGGCTAGTACATGTCGATTCTATCGACATATGGCTAGTACATGTCGAAATTTTTCGATTTTATCGACATGAAACCTTTACGTGTCGATAAAAATAGGAAATATAAACATGACACGCAAATGCACCTTTTAATGCTATTACTGGCATACAACGATAAAAGGCTAAACGTAATTTGTAGAAGTAACTTGTTCTTTGTTTTTTATGATGGTGGAACTAGTACTTTCCGGTTGCCATTACTATCAGGCATACTGATGATACCAATGGTTTCCATTTGTTCAATAATACGTGCCGCTCTGTTATAGCCAATCCGGAATTGACGTTGGACTTCAGATATTGATGCTCGTTGCTTTTCTATGACAAAAACGACAGCCTGCTCAAATAGTGAATCAAGCTCTTCATCCTCAAACTCCGGTGCTCCATAATCATTCGCAGAAGTAATCTTAATATATTGAGGTTGGCTATATTTTTGCCACTCTTGTACTATAGAGTGTATTTCCTGTTCATGAACTAAAGCACCGTGTAAACGAAGCGGCTCAATCAAGTGAGGCGCCACGTAAAGCATGTCTCCTACAGGCAGCAATTCAGCGCCATTCTGGCCTGAGATAATATGTGAATCAGTTTTGTCGAATACCGAAAAAGCAATCCGTGTGGGGATGTTACTTTTAATCAGGTTGGTTATGATATCAACTGAGATATATCGGGTAGCAAGCACTAGATGAATACCAGCAATATGAGCTTGTTGAGTGAGGGATACGATCAATGCTTCGGCTTCTTTACCCACTTTAAGCATCAAATCGGAAAATTCATCGATAACAACAATAATATTGGGTTGTTGCATCAACATTGATGATGTCGTATCTGTTCCATCAGAGGGGATCCAGAAAGGATTAGGGATAGGATGTCCCAGATCTATTGCTTGTTGTACACGCTGGTTATACTCAATTAGGCTACGTACGCCAAGTGCTGATATCAGTTTATAACGCCACTTCATCTCATTGAGGCACCAGTGTAACGCGTGAACAGCTTCTTCCGTATTGCTAATGACTCTTGTTAGTGAATGGGGTAGTTTTTCGTAAACCGAAAGTTCCAACATGTTCGTATCAATCATGATAAAGCGAACGTCTATAGGAGTGGCTTTGTACAGTAGGCTAAGAATCATGGCATGAATAAACGTAGACTTCCCCGATCCTGTAGCTCCCCCAATTAATAAGTGTTGCATATCAGTTAGAGTTGTAATGACGGGGTTTCCAGAAATATCTTTGCCCAAAGCTATTGCCAGATGAGAATCGATTTCTTTAAATTGAGCGTAATCTAATACAGTACGTAAGTAGATGGTATCACGACAATTTCTAAGCACATTTAAGCCAATATAGGGTGTCCCTGGTATGATTGGCACAATCTGTATAGTAGATGCAGAGAGTGAGCGTGTTATATCGTGAGATAAATTAATAACCTGGGAAACTTTAACGCCGGGTGCTGGAAGTAAATCAAAATGAATATACGCTGGTCCTGGAGATATATTTTCTACATGAACCATGATGTCATAAGCAGCCAGACATGATTCTATTAATTCAGCCATTTTAGCTAGTTCTAAACTGGCTACCTGAGGCACACTTATAGGCGGAGAGAGTAATAAATCAAATGTTGGAAATTTATTTATCATAGTGTTAGGCATAAATTCCTCTGTTCTGACATCTAGGAGACTTTACTCTAATCTAGAGAGCATTCAAGATATTGTGTTGCTTAAAAGTTTCTTACAATAAGTATAGTCACTTCGTCGGTATAGCATTAAAAATAAGTAGCTACTGCGACAATAGTAAATTTTAACAGCGTAACTAATTGATATTTATTAATTATGTTAATTATTCATTATTTTTGTACTTAGGGAAGTGAGGGGGAGTTTTTTTAGATAAGAGAAACACTATAGATTTTTTAACTGATTGGGGGTAACTTATCAGAATGATTATAATGCGATGGTGATAAAATATGTCTTTGGATGTGGCTTATAGCATTGAATTAAATGAGTATATCGACCCTGATCGAGCTTATGATTTGTATTGGTCTGGATTAATTACTAATAAAAAATTATTTATGTGTCCTGGCGAAGATTGTCTTGCACAGGTTACTTGCGCGAATCTTGATGAAGATATGCAGAACATGCGTGTAGTTCCTCATTATCGCATTTATGGTAAACATCATCCTAATTGTGAAATAGAGAGAAAAGTTCCTCTTAAAATATTAAGTGTCATTGAAAATGCTAAGCAAGGAGAGAAAAAGACACTTGATCAGTCGATAGTTGATTCTTTTATACTTCACCGGCCGGATAGTTATTATGAATCTAAGAAGAAGGATGATACTAAAAGTCATGGGAATAAGCAGAATAAATATCTATCAAAGTCATACGCTCTTAATCTGAAAGAAATCGGTAATATAGGGAAAGTCTATTCAGTTAGAACTATCGTAAGTCGTTATATAAGGTATATTAAGGATGATACGTTAATAAATAGGAAGTTGAATATATCTGGAATGGATATACCATATCCTGGGGTGTTTAAATGTATTTGGGAGCAGAAAATAGATTCGTTGCCAGAGTATGGAATTATATATTATGGTTGGGCTTATATTGATAAGTATGAAGGTAAAGGATATCGTATTAAATTTAAAAAAAAGATAAAAAACTCACATGGTGAATTGCTACAAACAACTTGTTTTATATCCCAAAAGCTAATAGATAAATATCATGTAAAAAAACTTGTCATCAAGAGGTTGTCAAAAATAATACAGACACAAAAATCTACAGCATTTGTCTTTATTTATGGTCGGCCTGAAATAGTTAGATCGAAAATCAATAATAAAGAGTATGTTAATTTCTATGTTGATAACTTAGACTATATTGATATTAATGTGGATAATCCTATTCCTAAAAGAAAAGTTTAAATTTAAGTACGGGAAAAACAGGGTTACTTAGCTGAGTGAACCAGTGTTTTCTACCAACTGCCGTAAATGTTGTGCCAGCTGGCTGATGCTTTTTTCACCAGTAGCGACATCTACAGTTAGATTTTCCAGTGTATTGTCGTTATCGAAGATTTGTATGCCATTACGATGAAGTATACAATTGTGGGATGCGATAATTTCCTGAGCATTCACCCAAATCATCGGTAAGTTAACGCCTCTACAGTATACCTATGGCGCTGCATAATGTGATCAAATTAGGTATCCAGTTTAGCATTTCGATAATTCTCATATTCAACTTTGCTAATTACCACAGCGGCGCTGCCGTTTCTGCGGGTGATTTCAACCGGCTCACCGTTGACAGTTGTGTCCAACACAGTTGAAATATTAGCTCTGGCTTGGGTTGATGTGTATGTGCGCATGTTGCTTATCTTGAGGTGTTTGGTTATCAATGTTCACTCTGGAGTAGTGAGATTCTCACAATACAAATCAATGAGATACTGGATATCTACTCCATGCGTTAATGATACGCTTTTGGCAGCTACATGCGGGTATTTGCGGATACGTGATCGCCATAATAATCGGGTTATTCCCCCATAGATAAACCAGGCTAAGAAATTATAGTTAGCCCTTAATGAAACGATTACATGTGATCACTGTTGTCGTTACATGTGACAGTTACTGAGAAAAGTCCGTCGCTTTATGGAAATTATCAGTCCATTTCCGGGAAAAGACATGGAACAGCTAAAGTGTAGCAATATTCGGATCAGCTATTTAGGATCTCCTTAGCTGTAGATGATAAGAAAATTCTACGTATGCATTCAGGGATTACTGATTACTCAGTTTTACACTATATTATCGATGGTTAGCACACTTTTTCATATCACTAATGGTTACTCAAAACATATCTTGATAGAATCTATTTATATAACCAATTGAAAAATTAAGACAATGAATTTACTTTCCTCGGATGAAAAACTCCTTAAGAGCGTAAAAGCATGTTCGACCGAAGACCATTCATATTGGTCTTTTGTTGGCCGTTCACGTAGGCAGTATTGCCATGCTTTGATACAGTATCCTGCTATGATGGTTCCCGCTATGCAAGGGGAATTAATAGATGCCGTCATGGAAGCTGATTCTCAGATTAAGCGTGTATTAGACCCTTTTGTGGGCTCTGGGACTACGCTTGGTGAGGCTATGTGCCGAGGGCTAGATTTCTCTGGCATTGACATTAATCCATTAGCCATTTTGGCTTGTGAAGTAAAAAGTGGTCCATTATTTGTTAGTAAATTAAAGGAAAAGTCTAAGGTATTAATATCTAGAATTGATGAAGATT
This sequence comes from Photorhabdus kayaii, assembly GCF_025384895.1. Lineage (NCBI taxonomy): Bacteria > Pseudomonadati > Pseudomonadota > Gammaproteobacteria > Enterobacterales > Morganellaceae > Photorhabdus > Photorhabdus kayaii. The sequence goes on along the minus strand of NZ_JAJAFZ010000016.1, from coordinate 66,118 downwards.
TTTGTCAAGATATTGCGGTTTCTTTTGGTGGTATAGATAAGTGGTTCACAAAAAAAATCCAAATAGAACTCAGTGTTATTTATAGAGCGATAAAATCGGAGCCGTCTAAATGGGCAAGAAAAATTTTCTGGTTATCAATGAGTAATACGGTCAGAACTGTATGTAATTCGCGGAGTTCAACTTTTAAGTTACATATAAAAACTGACGAGAAAATCGAATTAATTCCTTCTGCATTAGTTGTCTTTAAAAAAAACCTTATTAAAAATATTGAAAACATAAAAGAACAAAAAGAATTACTAAAATCGTTAGGAATGATAAAAAGATCAAAATCAGAGAGTAAAGTAGAAATTTGGCATGCTGATACATCAAATCTTTCTAAGAAAACTTCTTTATGCGATTTACTTGTTAGTTCTCCTCCTTATGGTGATAATCATACAACCGTTACTTATGGTCAGTATTCATATCTTCCATTAATGTGGATTGATAGATCTGATATAGATCAATTAAAATTTAATAACCTGCTTGAGAATAAGAGTTCTATTGACTCAAAAAGTTTAGGTGGTTCATTAAAAGATGCGAAAGAAAAATACGAATTCATTAAGAATAAGTCATTATCTTTAGTTGAAACCGTAGAGTTAATAAGTTTAGTTAATGAAAAAAACATAAAGAAATTGATTTCATTTATCTATGACTTAGATAAAGCATTGGACAATACATTGTCTAATCTTAGAAGTAATGCATATATGATATGGACTCTGGGAAATCGCAGAATATCCAATATAGAAATACCATTAAATAAGATCATGAGAGAGCTATTGGAGCATAAAGGTTGCAAATATATTTATCAACTTGATAGGGAAATTCATAATAAAAGAATGGCAAAACGTAATCGTGTTGCTGATACGATGGATAAAGAATTAATTTTAATTATGAGAAAATGATTAGCTAAAAGCTAACAGGAGTAATTTTATGACTTCAATTGGTTTAAGGTTTGATGGACGAATAATAGATGAACTATCAATTAAGATTCCTTCTAATATATTTGCTCTCAATGAGCTAACAAAGAATTCTTATGATGCCTTTTCAAGGAAGATAGATATAAAGATTGATACTCAAAAGTGTTTATTAACTATTAGTGATGATGGTTTAGGAATGGATTATGAAGATGTTAAAAAATTGTTGCATATTGCTAATAGCTCTAAAAAATATGGTAATAAGAAAAAATATGATGGACTAGAGAGATATGTACAAGGTTCTAAAGGGTTAGGTTTTTTGTCTGTTTTTAAGTTCGGTGAAATTGTTTCCTGGCAGACGCATAAAAATGGCAAAAGAACTAGTTTTTCCATTAAAAAAGAAGATCTTGTATCTAAAAGTAATGTAAGTAATTATAGAGTTATTCCTACTGTTACTGATTCTTCAGATAAAGGGACTAAGATAGAAATCAATATGGATGAAGAGCAGATTGAAGCTCTTGTCGATTATTTTAAAGATGAGAAAAACTCGAAAAAAACAGTTAATGCATTTTATGATAATACAGTAAAAATAGTTATCGATTGTGTCGATGGGAAGTATGAGTCAAAAGATGCTAATTATTTTCTTGATGAAGAAGAAGATCAACAGTTTTGTTATGTAACATATTCATCAAAAGATTCAAAGATAAATATATATAGATTTGGTAAGTTAGTTGAAACGCATGACTATAATTTATCCAGCAATCAGTATTCTCTTGAACTTGATATAATGGTTTATTACTTTAATTCAGGAGGAAAGAAGAAGATATCAAAATTATTTTATCGAGAGCCTGATGATGCATTATCTCCTTTATTATATATAAATAACAATCTATTTAATAATTATGTTATTTTTGATTCAAATATAAATAGGTCAAAACGTTCAGCAGAATCTATGTCCCAAATGACAGGGTATGTGAGATTATATAGTTCGCATAAAGATATTGAATTTAATTCTGATCGAACTAACTTTGTAGAGAATAATTTAACGAGAGGAATTAAAAAAGATATTCTTGAGCTAAATAAAGAAATACAAAAGATCTCATCTAAAGTTAAGGAAAAAGATAAAGAAAACTTCGGTTATGTTCGTACAGGAAGGACCAAACCAGAAAATAAGGAAATAACTAGAAACAATAGCTCTGAAGAGCTTAAAACCGCAAAAATTAATTTGAAAAACAGTATTTCCAGGAGGTATGAAATACCTTCAAAGCAGTTGAATTTAAATGATTTTATTTCTTCTGTTATCGATAGTTTTGGTAAAGAAGTGGATGTTGGTAATATTAATTTTAAAATTGATAATGTAGATAGTCTGTCAATTATATCAAGTATTAATAACGAATGTGTGAAAGATGTTGAGCTTAGTTATATAGATCCAAAAACTGGTATAGTAATTGAGAAACTAAAATTAGAATTTTATTTACCTAAGGCTATTATATCCGGTTCATCAAAGAAAGATCTTTTTACACTAGCTTCAAATAAAAGATATAACTTGAGAATTCCATATGTCACAAACTTAGTAAATCAATTGTCTGAAATATATAAAAGTAAAAATGATTACTATGAAGTAATTGCATGCTCATTAAGAGCCATCCTGGAACTTTCATGTGATTACCTAGAGCAGGAATTTCCTAATATATTTAGTCATAAATTACCTATTAACAAAGATTATAACGATAAATTACTCAAGAAGGTCGTGCAAGTTATACATTTTTTAAAGAATAATAATAATGTACTAACAGATGTTAGCAAAGCCTTAGGAATGAGTTATCAGTCTTTGAATAACTTCATGGATATTGATTCATACAAAAATGCGATCAAAAAAGCTCATTTAGGAGCACATAAAACAGTTGTATTTCTACCTCCTGATGATGTTAAGGCACTTGCTCATAGAACCGGTCACTTTGCTATGTACTGTGACGCATTGCTTTATAAGGTAGATAAAGATAAAGTGAAAAACGGGGTTATATTATCGTTTCCTAATTAGAGAGACTTTTTTGCCATTGCTTGTTTAAAGAGCGTCAAACATATGTCGTCACTGTGAGTATTCAAATGAAACAGGATGGCATATGAGATATAGAAAATTGATTAATCTGAAAGATGTAGTGGTGATGACCAGTTTCATTCTGAGATCTATAATTTCACGAATGAATGGCGCTTTACAAAGCAGGTTCACCTGAGTAATCGAGCGGTTGTTTGGGTAGAATGGTGATATATCTAAGATGCAGCTGTTTGGTAATCTCTCGTGCTTTAGCCAAAGATATGCTCGGATAGTAGTCAATTAGCATCACTCTAGTTTTTGTAGAGAAACCGTCAAGAATGAAGTACACCCCAAGTATGTGCAGTAATGAAATTATATGAGACCTTGTGGTGTTAAAAAAGTCCGCAATTACGCGGACTTAGTGGCAATGGTGAAATGTTATGAGACTTTATGAATTTGTCTGAAACCTTACTCAATATTCTGAATCTGCTCCCTCATCTGCTCGATTAGCACCTTCAATTCAATAGCGGAGTTAGTGATATCGGCGTTGATAGATTTGGAGGCAAGTGTATTAGATTCGCGGTTGAATTCCTGCATCATAAAATCCAGGCGGCGGCCGACCGCTTCTTTTTTCTTTAGAATATTACGGGTTTCTTTGACGTGGGCATCGAGACGATCTAACTCTTCTGCCACATCAAGACGTTGAGCCAGTAAAACTAACTCTTGCTCAAGACGGTTATTTTCGAGCTGTACTTGTGCTTCTTCTAATTTGGTTTGCAGGCGTTCCCGCTGCCATTGCATGATTTCAGGCATTTGTTGGCGAACTTTCCTGACTTCTTCGATCACCGCGTCCAAACGTTGTTCAATCATAATTTTGAGTGCATTGCCTTCGGCTTCACGGCTTTGAATAAAGGCATCCAGTGTTGTATCCAGTTCTTGCAACAATTGAGTGCTGATAGCATCTAAGTCTTGCTCTTCTGCTGCCATAACGCCAGGCCAACGCAGAATATCAACAGGATCGATTTCACCTTCGTTGCTCTGTTGTTTGACCCAGTTCGCTGCATTGACTAGCTGTTTTGCTAAAGTTTCATTCAGGATAAGTTCGCCTTGAGAGCGTGAGTCCAGTTCAAAACGTAAGTTGCACTCAACTTTTCCGCGAGTCAGACGGGAACGAATTCGTTCACGGATCACCGGTTCCAAGCTTCTGAATTGTTCTGGTAGGCGGATATAAGTTTCTAAATAACGCTGATTAACGGAGCGCAGTTCCCAAGCCGCATTTCCCCATTCACTTTTGATATCTCGCCGTGCAAAAGCAGTCATACTACGGATCATGATTCGTTCCCAATTTAAACAAAAGATTAAGAGATTATAACGCTCGTTGTAGATGCAGGATAGGAATTAGCTCTGTTAGGCCGTATAATGCGCCCCCAATAATGATTTAACAACGGAGATAACACTATGCGCCCAACAGGAAGAGCGGCAGAACAAGTGCGTCCTATCACTATAACCCGTCATTATACTAAGCACGCGGAAGGTTCGGTTCTAGTAGAGTTTGGCGATACTAAAGTGTTATGTAATGCCTCCGTTGAAGAAGGCGTTCCTCGTTTCTTGAAAGGTCAGGGGCAGGGCTGGGTGACGGCTGAATATGGCATGTTACCGCGTTCTACTCATACCCGAAATGCCCGTGAAGCAGCTAAAGGCAAACAGGGCGGCCGTACGATGGAAATCCAGCGTTTAATTGCCCGTTCGCTACGCGCCGCTGTTGATCTGAAAAAACTGGGTGAATACACCATTACACTGGATTGTGATGTTATTCAGGCTGATGGCGGTACCCGTACAGCTTCTATTACGGGTGCTTGTGTCGCGCTAGTTGATGCGTTGAATAAAATGGTTGAAGCAGGCAAGCTGAAAGAGAGTCCTCTGAAATCAATGGTTGCTGCGGTCTCTGTTGGCATTGTGGATGGTGAAGGTCGTTGTGATCTGGAATATGTGGAAGATTCCACCGCTGAAACTGATATGAACGTCGTGATGATGGAAGATGGCAGGATGATTGAAGTGCAAGGCACTGCGGAAGGCGAACCATTTAGTCATGATGAGTTGTTATCCTTATTGGCCCTTGCCAAGGGAGGATTAGAGGATATTTTTGATGCGCAGAGAAATGCGTTAAAACAAAATGCATTAAAATAATAAATTGATCAGGCGACGTGATAGTCGCCTTTTTTATGCCTGTTGTATGACGATAACTATGACTCAAAAAGAGGAGAGACACCAATGAAAGCCTATCAGCGCGAATTTATCGAGCTTGCGCTAAAAAAACAGGTACTGAAATTTGGGGAATTTACCCTGAAATCAGGACGTAAAAGCCCGTATTTTTTTAATGCCGGGCTGTTTAATACTGGGCGTGATTTGGCGTTAATCGGGCATTTTTATGCAGCAGCATTGTTGGATAGCGGTATTCAGTGCGATTTGTTATTCGGACCTGCTTACAAGGGTATTCCAATTGCAACGACAACGGCAGTGGCACTGGCAGAGCATCATGATATTGATATGCCATATTGTTTTAACCGTAAAGAAGCTAAAGATCATGGTGAAGGTGGTACTTTGGTTGGTAGCCCACTTAAAGGTAATGTTGTTCTGGTTGATGATGTTATTACCGCAGGTACAGCTATCCGTGAATCGATGGAGATTATCAAGCAGCATAGTGCGACACTTGCCGGCGTGATGATTTGTCTTGATCGTCAGGAACGTGGGAACGGTGAAATCTCGGCAATTCAGGAAGTTGAAAGGGATTATGGTTGCAAAGTGTCTTCTATTATTACCTTGAATGATTTGATTAATTATTTGAGTGGTCAGCCAGAGATGAAAGCTCATCTGGATGCAGTAAAAGCCTATCGTGTGCAGTACGGTATCTGATAGATAAGCTTCAAAAAAAAGCCCTCGCCCAATAACGGGCGGGGTGAGTAGTAGAATAACTTATTGTAGCTGAGCCAGTAATAATGGCCAGCGTGCTTCAAATTCCTGGGTTGGACGATAGTGGAACTCAGAGCGTACAAAACGTGAAAGCATCCCTTCACAAAATGCGAGTAACTGAGAAGCTAATAACGATTCATCATAACTGAAACCTTGCCCATCACGTAATTTTTTCTCTTTTAAAACTTGACGGATCTGTACTTCAATTCGTTCAAATAATTGATTTATGCGCCCTTGCAGCCGGTTTTGTTCAAACATTAGAGCATGACCGGTCATGATGCGGGTCAGACCTGGGTTTTTTTCTGAAAAACCCAAAATCAGGATCAATATCAGGCGAATACGAGTTATGGTATCTTTTTCATCTTGCAGGATCAGGTTAATCCGTGAAATTAATGAATCTTCAATGAACTCTATCAGGCTGTCAAACATCCGGGTTTTACTAGGAAAATGCCGGTATAGGGCAGCTTCGGAAACGCCTACGTTGGCGGCTAGTTTAGCAGTAGTGATTCGATGGCTACCATCACTGGATTGCAACATATGCGCCAGCGCCTGCAAGATCTCTTCGCGTCTGTTTCTTTTCTTTGTATTTTCGTTTTCTGCCATGTCTGACAAGACCTTTGTTAAGAACAGCAAAACAAACAAATCAGTAATTCTTTGCTCAATGGCATTTTGAGCAAAGAATATGATAATGGGTTATACCCGCCATCTTTCAAGTTGCCTCTTTGTTGGCTGCACTCGCTCACCCTGGTCACATCGTTATCTATGCTCCCGGGGATTCACTCCCTTGCCGCCGCGATGCATCTTGAAATCCATAGGGTATAAACGGTATGGTCTTACAGAGATTTATTGGCGACCGGAATGACCAAAACCACCGCTGCCTCTTTCGCTGGCTTCAAAATCTTCTACCAGATTAAATTGGGCCTGAACGACGGGTACAAAAACCATCTGAGCGATACGTTCGCCTGGTTGGATAGTGAAAGCTTTATCACCACGATTCCAGACGGAAACCATTAGCTGACCTTGGTAATCAGAATCGATCAAACCCACTAGATTACCCAGAACGACACCATGTTTATGTCCAAGGCCTGAACGGGGCAGAATAACGGCTGCCAGTTGTTCATCACCAATATGAATAGCAAGCCCGGTTGGAAGCAGTTCTGTTTGTCCTGGAGCCAGTTCTACCGCATTGTCCAGGCAAGCGCGTAAATCTAAACCTGCGGAACCCGGTGTGGCGTAAGTTGGCAAAGGAAATTCCTTCCCGATACGTGGGTTAAGAATTTTAACGTCGATTTTTTTCATCATAGCGTCTGACTATCTCGTCTAATAAATGGTGGCTGAGTAATAACTTATTACTATGAGGTAAGCGGATTTCTCCCTCATGCCAGAACAAATGTAATGCATTAGTATCGCTGTTAAAGCCGTGGCCAGTTAGGGATACATCGTTTGCACAAATCAGATCCAAATGTTTTTGGTTCAGTTTTTTTCGTGCGTATTCTTCCACATTCTGGGTTTCAGCCGCAAATCCAACCACAAAAGGGCGGTTTTCTTGCATTGCTGCTACATTGGCAACAATATCCGGGTTTTTGATCAGGGTAAAAGTGATCTCATCACCCTGTTTTTTAATTTTTTCTGAGGCAATCTGTTTAGCGCGATAGTCTGCAACCGCAGCACAACCAATGAAGATATTCTGTGAACCCGCTATTGCTTGTACTTGTTCGTTCATTTCTAGGGCGCTGGTGACGTCGATTCGTTTGACTCCCGGGGGTGTCGGTAAATTAACGGGGCCAGTGATCAGGGTGACTTCTGCACCACGTGTTGCCGCAGCTTGGGCGATAGCAAACCCCATTTTGCCGGAGCTGTGATTACTGATAAAGCGGACGGGATCCAGCGCTTCACGGGTTGGTCCGGCGGTAATAGCAAGTTTTAGGTGAGCTAAATCTTGGCTTGCTTGAAAATGTTGTTCAGCGAGTTCGACAATCGCCATGGGATTTAGCATCCTGCCGGGACCAACGTCACCACAAGCTTGGCTGCCGTTGTCCGGTCCCCACAGGAGAACGCCCCGTTCTTCAAGGCGCTTGAGATTATGTTGCGTCGCTTGAGCTAGAAACATTTGTTGATTCATTGCGGGTACGGCGGCAATTGGGGCTGGGGAGGCCAAACAGACAGTTGTTACGAGATCATTTGCCATACCGACTACCAGGCGTGCCAGTAAATCAGCGGTAGCTGGGGCGAGAATAATCATATCAGCCCATTTGCCAAGTTCAATATGCCCCATGGCAGCTTCTGCTGCCGGATCTAACAAGTCATCGGAAACGGGATAACCAGAAACCGCCTGCAACGTCATTGGTGTAATAAACGCTTCTGCTGCTGGTGTCATCACTACACGTACTTGTGCGCCGCGATCACGCAGGCGGCGTACTAGCTCGGGAGTTTTGTAAGCGGCTATTCCTCCGCTGATACCGAGCACAATCTGTTTGCCGGAAAGTCCTGCCATCATGATTGTCCGAATATTAAGTTGCAAGGGGCCAAGATTTTATCACAAGAAATTACAGAGTTGAGCAGAGTCTGAGCTTTGATTGTAAAAAAGGATAAGTTTGCGAGCGGCTACGCAGCTCCTGAATATGATATTCGCCCTGATGTTTAAGGCATGGAATACTGTTTGTATCAGGTGAAATAGGGCAGGGAGATGAATATATGGGAGTTGATGTTGCTGAAAATACAGGAGAAATATATTCAAATTTAGCTCCCAGAGAAAAATTGTTGGCTTATGGTTCGGTTTCTCTGACAGATGCTGAGTTACTGGCTATTTTTTTACGTACCGGGACCAGAGGACTTCCTGTTTTACGAATGGCTGAATTTCTACTGAAAGAATTTGGATCTTTGTACCATTTGCTCTCTGCTGATTATGACACTTTTTGTTCTCATAAAGGGATGGGATTGGCTAAGTATGCACAATTACAGGCTATTGCAGAACTGGCAAAGCGTTTTTTTTCCAGCCAATTCATGCATGAGGATATTATGAGTAGTCCAAGTGTGACTCAAGAGTATTTGCAAAACCTATTATCAGGGCGCGATAGAGAAATATTTGTTGTGTTGTTTCTCAATAATCAAAATAGAGTCATCTGTCATGAGGAGATGTTTAAAGGCACCATTAATAAAGTTGAAGTCCATCCTCGTGAAATTGTCCGATCAGCGATAAAGGTGAATGCTTCATCCGTTATTTTGGCTCATAATCATCCATCAGGTCATGCAGAACCAAGTTTGGCAGATAAGATTGTTACAGATAAAGTAATTGATGCCTGTAATTTGGTTGGTGTAAAAGTGCTGGATCATCTGGTTATTGGCCGGCAATGTTGTGTTTCATTTGCTGAGCGAGGATGGATTTAGCTAACTTTTTCAAGATCCTTATGGATCTTTGGTTGTGCGGGACTTGAGCGTCAGCGATTGAGGGCGTATACTACGCCACCTTTGAGGATCTTTGGTTTGGCGAGAAGAGCCTATCTCAGCACATTTTCTGAGTAAATGTGAGTCTTTTCAGTGGAATTTGCTGAGATAGGCTCCTAAGCCTGACGAGGCGGCCATACCCAATACAAAGCTCGAGCTGATTTGATTTTTGGAGAATAGACATGTCCCGAGTCTGCCAAGTTACTGGCAAACGCCCGATGAGTGGTAACAACCGCTCTCATGCATTGAATGCGACTAAGCGTCGTTTTCTGCCTAACCTGCATTCCCACCGTTTCTGGGTTGAGTCCGAGAAGCGTTTTGTGACTCTGCGTGTATCTGTTAAAGGTATGCGTGTGATTGATAAGAAGGGTATCGATGCAGTTTTGGCTGAGCTTCGTACCCGCGGTGAGAAGTACTAAGGAGCTGAAAAATGGCTAAAGGTATTCGCGATAAAATTAAGCTAGTTTCTTCAGCTGGTACTGGTCACTTCTATACCACTACGAAGAACAAGCGTACTATGCCTGAGAAACTGGAAATGAAAAAATTTGATCCAGTTGTTCGTCAGCATGTTATGTATAAAGAAGCCAAGATTAAATAATTTTGGTTGATTTGATAAAAACCCGGCCTAGGCTGGGTTTTTTGTTGTCTGAAGAGTTTTAACAGATATTCACTGATTCTTCTCTACATTTCATATATATACCCTATGGATTTCAAGATGGAGCGCGACGGCAAGGGAGTGAATCCCCGGGAGCATAGATAACGATGTGACCGGGGTGAGCGAGCGCAGCCAACAAAGAGGCAACTTGAAAGATAACGGGTATATCCTGTTATTCGTAGACGTAAGATACGGTTTCGCTATACTAACGCTTTCCGGTAGGCTAGATATGAAACCGAAATGGCTAAAGAAAAACTAAATATTTTACATACAGAATCATCTTGTGGTTGGGGTGGTCAGGAGATCCGAATCCTGACGGAATCCCAAGGAATGATAAAACGTGGACACAAGGTGGTTATTGTCTGTTGTCCTAGTTCTAATATCTACCGTGAAGCAAAATCTTATGGTGTGCCGGCCGTAGCCCTGCCGATTGAAAAAAAGCGGCGGTCCTGCTTTCTTGCTATGCGTCGTTGGTTGAAAAAAGAAGGCCGTCAATTTGACGTTATTAATACACATAGCTCGACGGATGCATGGTTGGTTGCTGTGGCTTGTGCAACGTTAAGGCATATGCCGCCAATGGTTAGAACCAGGCATGTTTCTACTCATGTTTCTAATTCAATATCAACTCGTTGGTTGTATTTGAAAGCGTGCCAGCATATTGCGACTACAGGCGAAAAACTACGCCAACATCTGCATGCCGATAATCGTTATCCATTACAGCATATGACATCAGTGCCTACCGGCATCGATTTAGATCGTTTCCGACCGGAAGATAAGAAAGTTTGCCGTCAGCGGATTGGGATTCAAGATAAACCGACATTAGGTGTCGTTGCGACCATGAGAACCTGGAAAGGGCATCGCTATCTGTTGGAAAGCTGGAAAGTTCTGCACCAGAAATATCCTGATTGGCAACTTTTGTTTGTTGGTGATGGTCCACAACGTAAGTCATTGGAACCTTTAGTAAAGCGAGAAGGTTTGTCAAACAGTGTCATTTTTTTAGGTAACCGTCAGGATGTTCCTGATTGTTTGAATGCGATGGATTTATTTGCATTACCTTCTTTTGGTAATGAAGGCGTGCCACAAGGCATTATGCAAGCAATGGCGTGTGGGATACCTGTTGTATCAACCTCCGTTGGTGCAATTACCGAAGCGGTAGTTGATGGTGAAACGGGTTATATCGTGGAACCCAGAAATACAGAGTTATTGACGAAAAGTTTAGAGTTATTGATTCATAATAATGAACTGCGTTTGCAATTCAGCCATTCTTCATTAGAGCGTGCAATGGCTTTATTTGGCATGGATAAGATGTTGGATAAAATGGAAAATATCTTTTTTCACAGCATTAAAGGTAAAAAACGTTAACATTATTTAGGATTTATTCTGGTCCTTATTCTTCGGCTTATGGTTTTAGGTAATGTTCAACTTATTGATATTAAATTACTTTAAAGTTAATTATTAGTTAAATCACCTTGTTGTGGTCAATCGTATACAAAATGGTTTTTTGTATATTTTGTTGAATTTTATGGCAGATTAATTAGATAATTGTCTTATGCAGATCAAAAATATTCTGGTCATTGTTATAGCACGTTTCGGTGATACCTTATTGGTAACGCCGGTGATTCGTGCTTTAAAGCAGAAATGGCCTGGTGCGAATATTGATGTTATGGCTCATAAAAGGACTAAACAGATCCTTGAAAATATAAGTGATATCAATAAATTGACTGCTTTTTCGAAAGGTAAGGCAAACTGGTGTGGTTGGTTTACCCGTAAACATTATGATCTGGCTTTAGTATATAGTGACGATAAACCTTTATTGCAGTATGCGAAACGTAAATCACACTTAACGGTTTCATTTTCAGATAAGTCCGCGTTGCAATCTGATTGGCTGACTGTGGAAAAGCCAAAGATGTTGATGCCTGCTCAACAGGAACGGGCCATGCTTGCTAGCGCGGTAGATGTTGAGGTCAATGACTGGCGGTTGAATTATTGTGTGAGTGAACAGGAGTTACACTTTGCTGATGGTTTTATACGGCAGTATCATTTAGAGAACAAGCTCCTGATTGGTTTTCAGTTACAAAGTTTCCCGGCAAAAGCTTATCGTGATTGGCCGGTTGAACATTTTTACCAATTAGCGCAACACATTTGTAGCCGTTATCCCCAGTCACATATTATGTTATTAGGCAGTGTTGACGGTAAAATTGCTGCACAGTCACTGGCAAAAAGGTTAGGGGCTGAAAAGTGTACTTCATTGGCTGGTAGACTGACAATGCGACAGAATGCAGCAATAATGAGTCAACTTGATTTGTACATTGGTGTTGATACAGGGCCGACCCACTTAGCCGGCGCATTAGGTATCCCGATGGTTGCTATGTATCATAGTTTCCACCCAGGCCGCTTTTTGGCACCTCAGCAGCATTCTCATTTGGTGGTTATTGAACATCCGGTTCACTATATGCAAGCCACACGCAAAGACTCGATGTCTGCAATATCTGTTGAACAAGTCTGGCAGGCAACGCAAAAGTTACTAGAAACTAAGTTGTCAGGAAGAAAAGATGAAAATAGGTTTGGTTGATGTCACGGTAACTATGTCTTACGGTGGTATTCAGACGGCAGTCTGGGAACTTGCGAAAGCGTTGACTGATGCCGGTCATGAGATCCATATTTTTGGTGGAAAGGGTAATGTTCAACCAGAACTCAATGGGAGAGCAATTCAGGTTCACACTTTTCCATTTATTCCCAGGGAGAAAGTCATTAACATTGGTCGACGTTTTCAACGTATTATTGAACGTTACTCATTTGCTCGCCATGCTCGCGATACAGTTGTTACTGAGGATTTTGACTGGGTTATTCTGACTAAACCATTTGATTTTTTCTGGCCTCGAATGATGCCAAAAGAGAGCCGCACTAAATTTTGCTATATGAGCGGTGGCACCAGTTTTTTCAAGGGTGACAGAAAGCTGAGTAAGCGAATTTCAGCTTGGGTGGCATGCAGCCATTTTAATGCCTGGCAGATTCAGCACCATTTTAAACAATTCCCGAAGGTGATTTACAATGGTGTTGATATTAATAAATTCAGGCCGATAGACTCTTCTGTCAGAACGCGTCTTGGGATCAGTGATAAAACATTTTTGCTGACCTTTGCCGGCAGGTTGGTTGGCTGGAAAGGCATGCATGTTGCTATTGATGCAATGGCTCAGCTACAGGATAAAGATGTTAAATTGCTGATCATCGGGTCAGGTGAAGATCTGAAACGCTTAGAAAAGCGGGTTGCGCTATTACGGCTGGAAAAACAGATAATTTTCCATCCACCGGTAGGACATGATCAGTTGCCTGAATATTATGCTGCTGGTGATGCCGGGATTTTCCCCAGTATTGGTGATGAAGCGTTTGGTATCACAATTGCGGAAGCGATGGCGTGTGGCAGACCGGTGATTGCTAGTTATATTGGAGGCATACCTGAAGTTGTCGGTAACGAAAATAATTCGGGTATTTTAGTCACGCCAGGCGATGCTTCAGCAATTGTCGATGCGGTTAATTTTTTATTGTCTCAACCAGACAGGGGGCCAAAAATGGGAAAAGCAGCTCGTCAACGGATTGAAACAATGTATACCTGGGAGCATTCGGCAAATCGTTTACTGAAAGCGATAAATAATGAAGATTGCTTATATTGATCCCTATCCGGTTCCTGATTATCGGGTAGCATCATTGCAAATTTTGCAGAATGTTGATGCGTTTGCTCGCCAGGGAGCCTACGTATATTTGGTTACGCCTGAAGGTAAAAATACCGCAGAAGAGATCTTGGGGCGCTCATTATCACCATCAGTTAGACTGATATCTTTACGCAATATCCGGCGTAAATGGTATTTTCCATTCAATACCCAAAAAATGTTCTATTTCCAGGTTTCCCATTGGTTGAAGAGAAATGGGGTAGATGCCGTTTTTACCCGTAATCTGAAAATGGCAAAGTATTTATTGTGTGAACATCCAGAAATTCCGCTATTTTTTGAAAGTCATGAGATTTTTGCCCAATCATTTAAAGAATCGCATGATTTAAGTGAAAATAAAAATCAGCGTAAATATCAGAGGCTAAGAGAAATTGAACACTTTGTTTATCGCCAGTCCAGGATTATTTTCGTTCTGACGTCGTTACTTAGTGATGATATTATTAGTGAATATAATGTCAGCACGCCAATAGTTATTGCGCCAGATGGTGTGGATATGTTGGCAGTTGAGTCGATGTCATTAGATAAACGTGTATCAGACGACGGTGAATTACCAACTCAGATCCTTTATTTGGGCAGCTTGCATCGTTGGAAAGGTGTTCCAACGGCGATCAAAGCGATGGCTTATCTTGAGAATGCAGTATTGAATATTGCTGGTGGTGAACCAGGGCAAATTCAGCAATTGCGGCAGATTGCTCAGCAAATGGGGGTTGGCGATAAAATCAATTTTCTTGGGTTTATTCAACCTAAATTACGTTTTCAGATAATTGCAGATAATGATATTTGTCTGTTGCCATTAACTAAAACCAGCATTGGCAGTCGCTATACTTCGCCACTAAAATTATTTGAATATATGGCGATGGATAAGCCTGTGGTTATCTCTGATTTTCTTTCTATTCGTGATGTGGCTGATGAAAATGCGGTCAGTTTTGCTGACAGTGAGAATGCAGAAAGTTTTGCTCAACAGATTCAGTTACTGAGGGATAATCCAGAAAAAGTTAAGTCACAAGTTAGTTATGCAAAAATGTTGGTGACAGAGCGTTTTAATTGGGAGCAGAGAGCAAAGCTTATTATGCAGACAATATCAAAGGATATTTCTGCATAATAATCGGTTTGATAATATAGTCGAGATATCTGGTTAATTGTTTTTCTGCTGATATAGAGCAATCATCAGGCCGAATAGAATACCTATTTCATTGATATAGGTATTTTCAAAGGCTCCTCGGACAATAAACAATCCGATAAATCCCGTCAGTAGAATAATACTGGCTTGCTTTATTACACCATTGTTACGGCTAATAATATGGCTACCCGTGTACAGCGCTGAGAAGGTCATCAGCAAAGTGGTAATCAAGCCAATGATTCCACCAGCAAACCAGAGTGCCAGAAAGATATTGTGGGGGCCGATGGATGTGCGATATATCCAGTCTGGATAGTCGGCAACTCGTTCATTGTAGACCTGATGATAGACTTTATTGCCATAACCGTAGCCTTTGATTGGGTTCTCTAAAATCAACTCAAAAGCAGCCCCTTGTGTACCATTTTTATAACGATGGCTGCTATCAGTTTGAGTAAGTTTCCAAAATAATAATTTAGTATTTTCATTAGTTATGATCGTAGTGTGAGAAAGTACAACTGAAAAACTAAGGATTAAACTCGCTATTATGGTCAGCTTCCATTCTCGATTAATGATGATGATAAAAGCAGTGATGACGGCAATGGCGACCCAAGCGCCACGAGCTAAGGTACCTAATAACAAAAACAGACTGATAGCGGAAGCAACAGCCAGTATCAGCCAACTCACTAAGGTATGTTTCTTCCACAATGCCCAAGTACAAAGTAAGACCGGAAAATAGAAAATAAAACCGTAAGAAAATTCTCGGTGGTTGAAGTTAGTAAAAGGCATTTCACCTTTATTGTAGTTAATAATGTATTTACCAATATCAGTTAGGCATATTGCCAGCATACCAATGGCAAATGAGTACAGAATCATTTTGGCAATACTTTCTTTATTTTCTTTGTACAGCACCACAGGAAAAGTAAAACTGAACAATAATAGCCCATTTAAGATAGGTTTATTCATCTCTTGAAAACTCAATGCAGGATTGACGGAAATTGCTACTGAATAGAACATTGCTACGATGAATAATAGAATGGATAGAAATAGTGAATTACGCATGGAGCGCATCACTTGACGAAAATCTGTCACTAGATAGGTTAGTGCTGTAATGCTAATAAGCACGATAACCAGATTTTTATATCTCGTTATATCAGGTAGATAAACAAGGGCTATATAAATCCCAATGATGGATAAATTCCATAATGACCTTTTATCACGACTTTTAATATTAAACATATTCATAAATCTGCTTTCATTTCTGTTGAGTTTAGTTGGAAATAATACATGAAAAGATTATCTTAATCTGCTCAGATGCAATAGAGTTTAAGCAATATACATAGTTAGGAGTTATCACCATGCCAGAACTACCAGAAGTAGAAACCAGCCGGAGGGGAATAGAACCACATCTGGTAGGGAATGTGATCCAGTATGCGGTTGTCAGGAATGGTCGGCTACGTTGGCCGGTGGCGGAAGAAATTATGAAGTTGAGTGACCAGCTTGTGCTTAGCATTCAACGCCGGGCCAAATATTTGCTGATTGAACTGGCAAGTGGTTGGATTATTGTCCATTTGGGGATGTCGGGCAGCTTGCGTATCTTGCCAGAGGAACGCCCTGCGGAGAAACACGATCATGTGGATTTAGTGATGGCAGATGGTAAGGTTTTGCGTTATACCGATCCCAGACGATTTGGTGCGTGGTTATGGAGTGATGATCTCGAACGGTGCTCGGTATTGGCTCATTTAGGGCCTGAGCCACTTTCTGATGATTTTAATGGTTCTTATCTCTACACCCGATCAAGTAATAAAAAAACCTTGATTAAACCCTGGCTAATGGATAACAAACTGGTTGTTGGCGTTGGTAATATCTATGCAAATGAAGCGTTGTTTACTGCCCATATTCAGCCGGATCGTCCCGCGCATACTTTAACTGAGCGTGAAGCTAATTTACTGGCGGAAACGATTAAGAAGGTTCTACAACGATCTATTGAGCGGGGTGGTACGACACTCAGAGATTTCCTGCAATCTGATGGTAAACCGGGCTATTTTGCTCAGGAATTGTTTGTTTATGGCAGAGCAGGAGAACCATGTCGAATTTGTGGTGAAAAAATAGAGAGTATTAAGCTTGGGCAGCGCAGTACTTTCTTTTGCCGTCACTGTCAGTATTAGTGATATCGGATAGTTAGGGGAGGCGTTGCATAGGGAATATTCTACTGTGTGCCGCCTCCAGTGAACGGAGTAAATTACTTGCCCAGTTTTTTTAGCATAGCTTGGGCGACAGGTTCTGGCAGGAATGATGAGATATCGCCATCGTGGAGAGCGACATCTTTAATCAAGGATGAAGAGACAAACGAGAGATTTTGTGATGGCAGCAGAAAAACGCTCTCTAATTCCGGCATAAAGTGGCGGTTCATATTGGCAAGCTGCCATTCATACTCAAAATCAGATACTGAACGAAGGCCACGAATAAGAATATTTGCTTGTTGTTTTTTTGCAAAATTAGCCATTAATTCACAGAAACCTACCACCTCCACATTATCCAGATGTGAGATCACCTCTTTTGCCAAGGTAATGCGCTCATCCAGAGTAAACATAGGATTCTTTCTGGCACTGTTGGCGATAGCAAATAGAACATGGTCAAACATATCCGCGGCGCGGGTGACGATATCGATATGACCGTAGGTAACGGGATCAAATGTTCCGGGATAAATGGCTTTGGTTTTCATTAATTTTTACCCTTTTGTTGTCTCTTTTCCCACAATGCGACGTACTTATTAAACGTATATTGAGCATTGACAATAGCCAATACTAACCCTTGTTTACCATCAAGAAAGCCAGCTCGCAACAACCAGGTTTTAAAGAAAGCCCCAAAAGTGTGACTGAAAATTGAGAAATAACTGCACTGTTTACCTTGTTCATAGCGCTGTTCTGCCCAGGCTTTAGCATAATTTAGCTGTTTTCTCTGAAATTCCATCAAATCACGGCAAGTAAGATGAAGTAAATCCCCTTGCAAAATAACGACTGGAGCGCCATGAGTTTCAAGGGATTCATGCACTTGATTATCATTGTATTGATAACGATCACGGGCGTAGAGACGAATGACCCTATCTGGGTACCAGCCGCTGTGTTTCATAAAGCGGCCAAGGAACAAGTTCCGGCGGGCACAACTGTAGACTTTATTGTTATCAATATGGGCCAGAGTCTGTTCTATGGATGCTCTGAGTTCTGATGTTACGCGTTCATCAGTATCGATCATAAAAATATAATCACCAGAAGCGTATTGCTGAGCTAGCTGACGCTGACGACCAAATCCCGGCCAGTGAGTATTGGAGAATACTTTTGCACCCATTGCCTGCGCTATCTGACAGGTATCGTCTGAACTACCAGAATCGAGTACGATGATTTCATCAGCCCAACGGACTGAGGTCAGACAATCTGCTATCAGATCCGCTGAATTCTTAGCGATCATGACAACAGAAAGACGTTTTTTGTCACTCATTCAGTGGCTCCGAGGTGGGAGATAGGGTTCCAGCAGTTTAAGTAGACGTTGAAGAGCCCCCTGATTTTCATGCAGTACTTCTGCTGCGTGGCGACCATAATACAGACGATAATCTTCGTCAGTCAGTAAGCTATTGATCTCGGTGAATAAAGAGTGGCTGTCCGTAACGGTAATCAGACCATTAGCCTGATTCAGCTTGGTGCAGATATCCTTAAAGTTAAAGGTATGAGGACCCATCAGCACCGGAATAGCATGGGCTGCCGCTTCTAGCGGGTTGTGGCCGCCACGTTCAACCAGGCTGCCACCAACAAAAGCCAGATCGGCAATACCATAGAGCAGCATCAGTTCCCCCATAGTATTGCCGATAACTACCTGAATATTGGCGTCAGGGATTTTATCAGAACTGCGAAGAATATAGCTGAGTCCGGCTTTCTTTGTTAATTCTTCAGCTTTAATAAAACGTTCAGGGTGGCGTGGTACCAGGATCAGCAGCAGGCTTGGACATTGTTTCAGTAACTTGCAATGAGCATCTAGAATAATACTCTCTTCTCCATCATGGGTGCTGGTGGCTATCCAGACAGGACGGCGAGCAGCCCATTGGCGCCGTAATGTCACTGCTTTGGCTGCCAATTCAGGTGTTACTGAGATATCGAATTTCAAACTGCCAGTGATAGTCAGTTGAGAGCGTTTTAGACCCAGTTCAACAAAACGTTCACCATCTTCCGGATTCTGAGCGGCAATTAAGGTAATGCTGCGCAAAATTGTTTTTATGAAATTCCCTACTTTTTGATATCCCTCAGCGGAACGTGCAGACAAACGGGCATTAGCAATGACCAGAGGAATGTTACGTTGGTGAAGTTGGAAAATCAGATTAGGCCAAAGTTCTGTTTCCATAATAATGACTAACTTTGGATTAACTTGATTGAGAAAGCGCTCCATAGAACCGGGGAGATCGTATGGCAAATAGACGTGATTAACATCATTTCCCAGAGCAGAAAGCACTCTTTCTGAGCCCGTTGGCGTCATCGTTGTCACGGTAATCGGTAAAAAAGGATAGTGATGGCGCAAGGCTCTGACTAAAGGGATGGCGGCCAACGTTTCACCAACGGAAACGGAATGGAGCAGGATGCCTCCAGCGGCAACTTTACCGGCACAGAAACCGTAGCGTTCACCCCAGCGCTGACGGTAAGCAGGGGCTTGGCGGCTGCGGAGCAATAAACGCAACCAAATCAGAGGTTGGATAAGGTAGAGAAGTACCTGATATAAACGCAGTAACATTCTATCAAATTCACTTATATAAATTAGTGTCAATAGTATCACATTGCTTCAAAGAAAGTATGAAAATGCGTATGGCTTCTAGGATCTGAACAGAATTGGAGAGGTAAATGAGGATTTTTGCGTAAGATCGTGCTTCTATTATATGTGAAGGTAGAGTGGATTTTTTGCAGCTTCTGCACATGGTTGCGGCAGTTTTCTCTTTTATCTGTATCTTTATACTGGGAATGCAATGAGTAAATTATACACTCAATTTGACCGTATTCTAATAATAAAGTTACGACATCATGGTGATGTATTATTAATTACACCGGTTATTAATACCCTTAAGGATAATTATCCAGCGGTGGAAATTGATGTTTTACTCTATAAAGAAACTGAACCAATATTGGCTAATTTTTCTGCTGTGGATAATCTATTTTCTATAGATAGACAATGGAAGAAACAGGGAATTAAAACACATTTGGGGCATGAATGGAGATTGCTTAAACGATTAAGGCATCGTCAATACGACCTGGTTATTAATCTTACTGATCAATGGTATAGTGCATTTGTGACACGATTTACTGGCGCAAAAGTGCGTATTGGGTTTGATTTAGCAAAACGACGCAGCCTATTTTGGAAAAAATGTTTCACAAATCTTGTGCCGACAGAGCATAGTCAGTTTTTGCATATTGTTGAGCAAAATTTGTCAGCTCTTTCACTGTTAAATCTTCCATTAATCAACACGACAGTGACGATGAGTTACCGCCAGCAGGATAAAGAGGCTGTTTTGATGCTTTTTGATAAGCATGGTGTAGATCAAAAATATATTGTTGTGCAACCAACATCCCGCTGGTTTTTTAAATGTTGGGATGAAAAAAAGATGAGCGAAACGATTAATGCATTACAGTCTGATGGTTGGACAATCGTTGTTACCTCCGGGCCAGATCGTAAGGAGGAAGAGATGGTAGAGAAGATTTTATCAAATTGCCCAGAAGAGAGAGTGATTTCTTTTGCAGGCCAATTAACTTTGCCTCAACTTGCAGCGCTGATTGATGGGGCCAATTTATTCATCGGGATGGATTCTGTTGCTATGCATATGGCAGCTGCGCTAAAAACACCGGGTATCGCTTTATTTGGGCCATCAAAGTTAGTATTCTGGCGTCCGTGGGAAGCGAAAGGTGAAGTTATTTGGGCTGGTGATTATGGTGATTTACCTGATCCTGATGATGTTGATACTAAAACGGATATACGTTATCTGAATGTCATTCCCAGTGAGATGGTTATTGCTGCCGCCCGGAGAAATTTATTATGAAATTAGTACGTCTTGCAATTGTTCGGCAGAAATATCGTCCGGATGGTGGTGCAGAACGTTTTGTCTCCCGTGCCTTAGAGGCTTTAGGGAATGAAAATTTGGAGCTTAACGTTATTACGCGTTCCTGGCAGGGAGACGTTAATCCTGATTGGCATGTTCATTTAGCAAATCCTCATAAATGGGGGCGCATCAGCCGTGAGAGAGGATTTGCCAAAGCTGCCAAAACAATATGGGAACAAGAGCAATTTGATCTTGTTCAAAGCCATGAACGCATTGCTGGTTGTGATATTTATCGTGCGGGTGACGGCGTTCATCAGCGCTGGCTACAGCAGCGTGCGCGTGTTTTATCTCCTTGGCGGAGCAAATTACTTTTTACGAGTCGTTACCATCGTTATGTGATGGATGCTGAGCAAAAGATGTATTCGGCACCGGAATTAAAAATGGTTATTTGTAACTCGGAAATGGTAAAAAGGGAGGTCATGACGGATTTTGGGCTTTCTGAGGAAAAAATATCGGTTATTTATAATTCGATAGACAATAAACAATTTTTCCCGGCAACGGAATCTCAGAGAACACAATTAAGGAAAGAGCATAACCTTCCCTTGCAGGCTAAATGTTTAGTTTATGTTGGTTCGGGGTTTGAGCGAAAGGGATTAAAAGCCGCGATTCAGGCAGTGAGTGCAACGGATGCTTATTTAATCGTTGTGGGGCAGGATAAAGAAGAGAAAAAATATAAGCAGTTAGCTAATTCACTGGGATGTAATGAGCGCATCAGGTTTATGGGAGTTCAGAAAAGGACATTGCCTTTTTATCAGCTTGCAGATGGTTTGTTGCTACCGACCTTATATGATCCGTTTCCAAATGTGATACTGGAGGCAATGGCTTGCGGGCTGCCGGTAATAACCAGTACGACATGTGGTGGTGCTGAATTTATTACCTCTGGGAATAACGGGTTTGTATGTGATGCTTTGGCTGTTTCAGATATTACGGAAGCTATTCAGAATACGCCTTCGAATCATTTGAATAATAAAATGTCAGAATTAGCGAGAACAGGAATACTCTGTTATACACCGGAACATTTATCACAACAGCTCATTGAATTATACGAAAAGGTGCTCTCATCATCATGAAAGGACATATATTATTTATCATTGATGGATTACCTGGTGGCGGTGCGGAAAATGTCACTATCCGGCTTTGTGATGGTCTGCAACAGAGAGGATATGATGTTACGCTGCTCTCTTTGGCAGAGAAATGTGAATATTCAGTACCGAGTGGTATTGAACTGATCATTGATGTTGATGGATATAGAGGGCCTTTTAGAAGACAGACTGAGATTTGCCGTAGGGCTAAATCTATGGATAAGGTTTTAGAAAAAGTTTTTCTTCGCAAGGGAATCCCTACGCTGATTGTCTCAAACTTGCATAAAACTGATCGTATTGTCGTGCAATCAAAAGTGTTAGCGGGGTTAAATGTATGGTTTTGTATTCATGGCGTATTTTCAAACTCATATCTTGGTAATAAGACGGGATTATCTCGCTGGATCAAGAAACAAAAAATCAAGTGGACATATAATAACCGGAATTTAATTTGTGTATCTGATGCTGTAGGGAAAGATTTAAAGAATAATTTGTTACTTACGCCTAATGAAATGGTGACGATTTATAACCCTTTCAATATCCCAGAGATTAAAGAAAAATCTCTGCAAAATAACCTATATTCGGATGAAACCTATTTATTACATGTTGGTAGATTTCACCGGGTTAAGCGGCATGATCGTTTATTAGAAGCGTTTGCGAAAGCAGATATTCCATGTAAGTTATTGATTGTTGGTCACGGAGATGAGGCTATTACTCAACAGATAAAGCAGAAGATTATGGATTTAAACTTACAGTCTAAAGTTATTTTAACCGGATTCCTTGAAAATCCATTACCTGTTATCCGTGGAGCTAAAGCGGTTGTTTTGAGTTCTGACAGTGAAGGATTAGGGAATGTGTTAATTGAATCGTTGATTTGTGATACTCCGATTGTTAGCACGATGTGCCCTGGTGGCGTTAATGAAATTATGGTTGGTGAGTTGGAAAAATATAAATCAGAACTGACAGTTGATTCGTTTGCAGAGAAAATGAAGTTTGTCTACTATGAGCCGCCTGTAATTACTGAGGATATGTATAAGAAGTTTGATTTAGATATTATTTTGGCAAAATATCTATCTTTAATTAAGAAGTAAGAGAGGTTAGATGCGCTTTTCAAGTTTGGTTATTAGGATAAGTTAATGGATAAAAAAAGTTCCAAAAATTAAGAGAACTTAATAGAAGAAAAAACAAATTTCCGAAAGATCTAACATTTCATAGCGTTTTTTATTGATAAGATTAGATACGAAATATAGGATTTAATGAGATATAGAACTGCTATATATATGATAAGATAATTGCACTATTTCATAGATCTGCGTACTATAAAACCCTCATTTTATTCTATTGTGGGCATATTCTGATGACTCGACCTGCATTTATTATCACTATTGATACTGAGGGTGATGACCTGTGGCAAAATCACGGTCAGATCTCGACAAAAAATACTCATTATTTACCAAAGTTTCAGCATTTATGTGAACGTTTTGGTTTTAAGCCAGTTTGGTTGACGAACTATGAAATGGCAATGGATGATTTATATATTAAATTTGCTAAAGATGTTATTGCCAGAGGGCAGGGGGAAATTGGTATGCATTTACATGCCTGGAATAATCCACCACTTGTTCCTCTTACCGACGATGACATGCGTTATAAACCTTATCTGATTGAATTTCCAAAAGAACAAGTTAGAGCCAAAATTGATCTGATGACTAAGTTATTGGAAGACAAACTACAGATTAAAATGTTAAGCCATCGGGCAGGTCGTTGGGCATTTAATGAATATTATGCTGAATTGCTGGTGGAATATGGTTATCAAGTCGATTGTTCAGTAACACCACGGGTTAATTGGCGTTTCACCAAAGGCGATCCTAATGGCAACGGTGGAACTGATTATCGTCACTTTCCATCTTATGCCTATTTTGTGGATTTGCAGAATATTGCTAAAGAAGGTGACTCTTCTTTGCTGGAAGTCCCCATGAGTATTCAATATAAACACCCTCCACTGATGAATTTCCTTAAACAGAAATATGACAGCTTACGTGGGAAACAGCGTTCTCCATCTGTTAACTGGTTAAGACCAAAAGGGGGCAATTTGGAACAAATGAAAAAAGTGGTCCAACAGACATTAGCAGAAGGCAGTGATTATATTGAATTTATGTTGCATTCATCTGAATTTATGCCTGGTGGTAGCCCGACATTTAAAAATGAAGAACAGATTGAATTACTTTATCAGGATCTGGAGGCACTCTTTAACGACTTACAGCCAGAGGTTCGAGGAATGACATTGGCTGAATATTATCAATTTAAGAAGTCATCATGATTAATAAAGCAGTCACGTGAAATAGGCGTCTGCCAGAAACGCCTCAGATTTAATAATTAATCAGCCAATATTTTTTTGAAGATGAGCTAACACTTTCGATGGCGTAATACTTTTGATATTCCCATCTTCCGCTTTTAAAGATATTTGTTCTTTGCCATAGCCACCAATGAGCCCTGGATCTGTCGGACCAAACAACGTGATATTAGGGCGATCCAATGCGGCAGTGAGGTGGCTCAGGCCGGTATCAACAGAAACAACGGCTTTTGAGCAGGCCAGCTCTTGGGCAACTTGCGCCAAAGTCAGCTTTGGCAATACTTCCACATGAGAGAAGTTTTCCGCTAGTCTCAGCGCACGTTGGTATTCATGTTCTGCGCCCCAAGGGAGCTTAATTTTCATACCCGTTGGCTGAATTTCAGCAATAAGTTGTCTCCAGTGGCTTTCCGGCCAATGTTTTTCATCGCGAGTGGTGGCATGGAGAAAAACCAGATAATCGCCCTGATTTTCTAATTTCTGCTTTAAAAAGTGACGGGCAATCCCATAATCGCCCTGTGCCGCCGGTTTGGTATAACCCAGGCTGACAGCAAACAGTTCTCGAATGCGCTCTACGGCGTGCTGTTGCTTGCTGACCGCATGACAGCAATCATAAAAAAAACTTGCTAATGGCTCACGGATACTTTTGCGGTTGTAACCATGTTTAGGACCATAAGCGAGTCGGGTTACCAGAAATGCGCTTTTTAATAACCCTTGAGCATCGATGATGGCATCATATTGATGTAATTTTAATTTTTCTTTGAATAAACGGCGTTCTGCACGAATTTCTGGGCTAAACCAGTTTTTACGCCAGCGGCGAATAGCAACAGGAATAATTTGATCAACCGCACTATGCCAGCCGGGGATTTGAGCAAAACCTTCCTCTACTACCCAATCAAAACGGACGTCAGGTAAGTTTCTTTCTGCATCAGTCAGTGCAGGGAGCGAGTGGAGGACATCGCCCATAGAAGAAGTTTTGACCAATAAAACCCGCATTAACTCTGGTTCTCCGCTTGTAATAATTTTTCTAGAGAAGTGATAACTCGCTCTGGCTGAATATCAATCAGACTCTGGTGATAGCCATGTGCACTGTCACCTTTTCTGACTTTATGATAGCCAGTAATAAGACGGATAACTTCCGCTTTATCGGATAATGGTGGAGTAAAATCTGGGCTACTTGGGCCGTAAAGCGCAACCAGAGGGCGATTAAGTGCTGCGGCAACATGCATCAAACCAGAATCGTTGGTCACAATGGCATCACAGGCCGCGATAATATTGACGGCCTGCTCAAGAGAAGTTTGTCCGGCAAGATTGATACAGTGTTCGCAAGCTTCTTCAGTCAGTGAGTTGCGGATATCCTCTCCACTTTCGTGATCTTTGGCAGAGCCAAATAGCAGAATTTGATACCCCTTTTTAGTAATAAGCTGTTGAGCTAACGCGGCATAATGATAATGCGGCCAGCGTTTTGCTGGGCCAAATTCTGCACCGGGGCAGAAGCCGATGATAGGCCGATGATCAGAAATATTGAATGCCGCGGTGGATTCAGCAATATCTTCGTCACTGACATCTAGTTGAGGCCAAAGTAATGGTTGAGGCAGGTCTGCCGCACTACTGGGTTTTGCATCGTAAGCCAATGCGGCATAGCGTTGCACCATTAATGGGAAGGCTTCTTTATTCAATGTACGAATATCATTAAGCAATCCATATCTCATTTCACCGCGCCAGCCAGTGCGCAGAGGAATATTGGCGAAGAAAGGCACTAAGGCAGATTTGAAAGAATTTGGTAGCACATAAGCGCGATGATATTTACGTTCACGTAGGGCGACCCCCAAACGGCGGCGTTCACCCAATGCCAGTGCGCCATGTCCTAATGGCATAGCTAATGCTTGATTGACCTCCGGCATTTTGTCCAGCAGTGGGCGGCACCAGGCTGGAGCCATCACATCAATTTCTGCATTAGGATGCAAAGCCTTTAACGTCCGGTAAAGGCTCTGCGACATCATCATGTCACCCACCCACGAGGGGCCGATTACCAATATTTTCATAGTGAGTAGATTACTTATCCTGATTGAGCCAATGCATATATTCCGTTACCCCTTCGGCAACGGTTTTGAATGGCTTATCATAACCCGCCGCGCGAAGTTTGGTCAGATCTGCTTGCGTGAAGCGCTGATAACGACCTTTCAGATGTTCAGGGAAATCAATATGTTCAACAGTGAGTGATTTATCTTTATGGCATTCAACAACCGCATCTGCAACCGCCTGGAAAGATTCAGCACGACCCGTTCCACAGTTATAAATACCGGAAACGTTGTTTTTCCAGAACCAAAGATTAACCGCAGCGGCATCACCAACATAAATAAAATCACGTTGAAAGCTTTCACTGCCGGCGAATAGTTTTGGGTTTTGTCCCTGATTGATTTGATTATTCAAATGAAAGGCAACGCTAGCCATACTCCCTTTATGCCCTTCACGTGGTCCATACACATTGAAATAACGGAAACCACAAATTTGTGAATCAGCTTGAGGCAGGATCTCCCGGACATATTGGTCGAATAGAAATTTAGAGTAACCATAAATATTGAGCGGTTTCTCATATTGACGCTCTTCGATAAAATTATCAGTACGGCCGCCATAGGTTGCTGCTGAGGAGGCGTACAGGAAAGGAGTGCCGCGTTCAAGGCAATAATGCAGCAATTCTTTGGAATATTGATAGTTATTATCCATCATATATTTGCCATCCCACTCGGTTGTGGATGAGCAAGCGCCTTCATGGAAAATAGCGTCAATATCACCGAAGTCATCACCGGCCAGAATACTGGCAATAAACTCTTCCTTGTCCATGTAATCAGCAATATCCAAGTCAGCCAGATTGATGAACTTAGTACCATCTTTTAGATTGTCTACGACCAGAATATCTTTATATCCTTCGTCATTTAGTGCTTTGACAATATTGCTACCAATAAATCCAGCACCGCCAGTGACAATAATCATCCGACTCACCTCTACAATCGGGTTAATGAAGCAAATTGCTTCTATAATAACATCTAACATCCGTGACGACAGCAGCTTAAGCAGGGGAATATACTGAAATATTATGGTAATTCAGATTGCATGACGTGACGGATACAGCAAAGTTAATATTATCTGCCTGATAGTGTCGTCAGTAGCCTGATCAATGAGTAAAATATCTCACAACCCTTCATTTATAAATCAGGAGAAAAATAAATGTCAGCGTCATTTTATCAGCAAATTAATGAACAATTAGAACAAGCCCATTCTGAAGGATTGTTCAAAAATGAACGTATCATCACCTCTGCACAAAATGCTGACATTGCTGTAGCCGATGGCAGCCACGTTATTAACTTCTGCGCAAATAACTACTTAGGTTTGGCTAATCACCCTGAGCTTATTGCCGCGGCTAAAGCAGGAATGGATAGCCACGGTTTTGGTATGGCATCTGTTCGTTTTATTTGTGGAACTCAGGATACTCATAAAGCGCTGGAGAGAAAACTGGCAGAATTTTTGGGTATGGAAGATGCTATTCTTTATTCTTCTTGTTTTGATGCTAATGGTGGTTTATTTGAAACGCTATTTGGGCCGGAAGATGCCATTATCTCTGATGCGTTGAATCATGCTTCTATTATTGATGGTGTCCGTTTATGCAAAGCGAAGCGTTATCGCTATGCTAATAATGATATGCAGGAACTGAGAGCACAATTAGAGAAAGCGAAAGCAGATAATGCACGCCATATTGTGATTGCAACCGATGGTGTGTTCTCGATGGATGGTGTGATTGCTGATTTAAAATCTATCTGTGATCTGGCTGATGAATTTGATGCAATGGTCATGGTGGATGACTCCCATGCTGTTGGTTTTGTTGGTGCTCATGGCCGTGGTACTCACGAATATTGTGACGTCATGGATCGCATTGACATCATTACCGGCACATTAGGTAAAGCGTTGGGTGGTGCTTCCGGTGGCTATACCGCGGCACGTAAAGAAGTTGTTGAGTGGCTGCGCCAGCGCTCACGCCCATATCTGTTCTCTAACTCACTGGCTCCGGCGATTGTCGCGGCATCCATTAAGGTGTTGGATATGCTGAAAGAGGGAGATGCATTGCGTGATCGTCTGTGGAAGAACGCTAACCTGTTCCGTGAAAAAATGACAGCCGCAGGTTTCACTTTGGCGGGGGCTGACCATGCGATTATTCCGGTTATGTTAGGTGATGCGAAATTGGCACAGGAGTTTGCCGCAGAATTACTGAAAGAAGGCATTTATGTTACTGGTTTCTTCTATCCGGTAGTCCCTAAAAATCAGGCCCGTATCCGCACGCAAATGTCAGCAGCGCATACGGAAGAGCAAATTGAACGTGCAGTTGCAGCGTTCACGCGAATTGGTAAGCAATTAAATGTAATTGCATAAGGCATCTTTATGAAAGCATTGTCAAAGTTAAAGGCAGAAGAAGGCATCTGGATGATCGATGTGCCCGAGCCAGAGCTGGGGCACAATGATGTGATGATCAAAATCCGTAAAACAGCGATTTGTGGTACGGATGTGCACATCTATAACTGGGATGATTGGTCACAAAAAACCATTCCTGTACCGATGGTTGTTGGTCATGAGTATGTCGGCGAAGTTGTTGCTATTGGTCAGGAAGTAAAAGGTTTTAAAATGGGTGACCGGGTGTCTGGCGAAGGGCATATTACTTGTGGTTACTGCCGTAACTGTCGTGGTGGCCGTACTCACTTATGCCGTAATACTATTGGCGTAGGGGTAAACCGCGCTGGTTGTTTTGCTCAATATCTGGTTATTCCTGCATTTAATGCATTCAAAATCCCAGATAACATCTCTGATGAACTGGCTTCTATTTTTGACCCATTTGGCAATGCTGTTCACACCGCGCTCTCGTTTGATCTGGTTGGCGAAGATGTGTTGGTTTCTGGTGCAGGTCCAATTGGTATTATGGCGGCGGCAGTGTGTAAACATGTTGGCGCACGTCATGTTGTTATCACCGACGTTAACGAATATCGCCTTGAGTTGGCACGTAAAATGGGCGTCACCCGTGCGGTGAACGTCAGCCAGGAAAATCTGACTGATGTCATGGCGGAATTGGGCATGACGGAAGGTTTTGATGTTGGTTTGGAAATGTCCGGCGCCCCGGTGGCGTTTCGTACCTTATTAAATACCATGAATCACGGCGGCCGTGTTGCACTGTTGGGCATTCCTCCATCAGATATGGCAATTGATTGGAATCAGGTGATTTTCAAGGGCTTGTTTATTAAAGGTATTTATGGCCGTGAGATGTTTGAAACCTGGTATAAAATGGCTACATTGATTCAGTCTGGTTTGGATCTGACACCCATTATCACTCACCGGTTCTCTATTGATGATTTCCAGAAAGGCTTTGACATCATGCGTTCAGGGCAGTCTGGTAAAGTTATTCTGAACTGGGATTAACTGACCGAGTGAGTTATCACTAAAATTGACAGGCGCTTTTAGCTCTTGAGCGCCTATTTGAGGCATTAGCAATATTGCAAGCTATCATCGAATAAATAGAAATAACAAGGTGATTGGTTATTCCTTAATATGAATTTCTATTCTGTTTTATCCTGAGATTTATCACCGGTCAGTTTCTGGATATATCGGCTTACCGTGTTCACAATAGGATTATCAACCAGAGTATCGCCAATAACGGCCAGATAATCTTGGCTGGTAACTGTAGCGGGTGCCTCTTTTATTTCACACAGCTTGCCCCATTTAGGCTGATTATCACCAACAGGTTTGCCACTTAACAACCTACTTGGGCTAACTAACTCAATATCAGCGGGAAGCGTTGGCAGCATCTGCTGTAATGCACGAATGGTTGTTGAATGAGGATGACCGATAGCAATAGCGGAACCATTCTTACGGGCAATGGAAATCGCACGGTTTAACTGATGGCGAGTTTCCGCTTCTGATTGCACATCATCTAGGAAAACATTACGGCGGATAACGCGAACGGGCGTGTCTTTCGCTGCCTTTGTTACCTGAGTATTGCCAATCGTCACGCTGTCGAGAAAATAGAGGTTATAACCAGACAGTGAACGCATCACTTTCTGCATTCCCGGCAAACTCGAAGTCATAGCGCTGCCCATATGGTTATTGATCCCTACAGCATAAGGAACTTTTTGTATTGCACGCTGGATGATGCGGTCAATATCTTCACTGCTCATGGTTGGCTGGAGAGTATCCGGCTCTAGCAATTGCTTACTTAAAGGTGCCATTGGCAGGTGGATTAAGATCTCCCGCCCTTGTTTATAGGCTTTTTCGGCCATCTCCCTGCCATGCGGTGAATCCGGCAGAATGGCGATAGAGATTGCAACAGGCATCTGCAATATTTTGTTTTCGTTATGAGGACGGTAACCAAAATCATCAATAACAATTGCCAGACGGGCTGCACTGGCTTGTAGGCTCAAGAGTAGCAGGGCGGTAGTACCAATGAGTTTTGCGAGTTTGCGTTGTCTCACCTGATTATCTCCCAAGCCACGGTTGTGGGTTTACCGCTCTTCCCTGACGGCGAATTTCAAAATAGAGAGCGGGTTGCTGCTGACCGCCACTGTTACCGACCAATGCAATAGGTTGTCCGGCCCGAACTTGCTGGCCGACCCTGACTAGGGCACTCTGATTATAGCCATAGAGACTCATATCACCTTTACCATGCTCTATAACGACAACCAGCCCATAGCCTTGTAGCCAGTCAGCCAGTAAAACCCGGCCATCGGATATCGCTCTGACTTCCGTACCTTCTGTGGCTGAAATCACCATGCCTTTCCAGCGTAATTCGCCTTGCAGCGCTTCACCAAACTGATGTATCACCTTACCGTGGACAGGCCAGATTGCCTGACCAGCCGGACGACCAAGGCCACCGGTACGCGCCATCAATGCGCGTTCATCTTCAGTGGGTTTATAGCTGGAACCTTTTTGTTGTGCTTGCTTCTGTTTCGCTGCAATTTGAGCACGAACACGGGCGGCTTCTCTGGCTTCTCGTTCAGCGCGTGCTTTCGCTTCCCGTTCTGCCTTAGCGATTTTATCTCGCAGACGGGTTTCATTTTGTTTTAGTTCAGCGAGATTTTTCTGGTCTTTCTTTAAGGAAGATTCCAGTTCAGTTAGGGTTTTCTGCCGGGCATTGCGGGCCACTTCCATTTGCTGTTTCTGCTGCTGCTGTTCAGTCAGCACTTGTTTCTGCTCTTCCTGTTTCTGCTGCTCAAGTTTTTTTTGTTCAGTTAAATCAAGGGCTGTTTGCTCAAGTTTAACAATGGTGTCCTGGCGGGCTTGATTAAGGTAGCTATAGTAAGCGAGTATGCGCTCACCTCTCTTGCCCTCTTCTCCTCTGAACATGAGTTCAAGCCCTTGATGTTGCCCTTGACGAAATGCTGCATCCAATTGGCGTGCCAGCATATCTCGTTGCGCTTTTTGTTGTTTTTCCAGTTTTTTGATATTGGAGACTAGAGCGGCAATCTCTTTATTCAGCTTACTGAGTTGAGTTTGAGTGTTGTGGAGAGATTGACCAATTTTGGAAATGGTATTTTCCTGATCTTTCAACTGATTTAGCAAAGAACTCCGTTTTTGCTGTTGTTGTTGCACACTTTTCTCTTTCTCCTCGATGTTTTGTTGGAGATCTTTCAGCTGATTTTTATTGGCGATAATTTGATTCGCAAAGGTACTAAAGCTGAAAATAACCAATAGGAAAGCATAGAACAATAAGGCACAGATATCATTCCGCCGTGAGTTCTGATTGCGCCGATAATTACGGCTATGCATTTCCTTGTCGTCAGCCATTTCTGTAAATATACCTTGCTACTGTATGCACTAGATTATTTCATGATGAACAAAGAGTTACCAGATGCTACGCTGATTTTTTACACTTTAGATAATGCTGTCTTAACATCGAAATCGAATATACCCGTTATCTTTCAAGTTGCCTCTTTGTTGGCTGCACTCACTCACCCCGGTCACATAGTTATCTATACCCGTCATCTTTCAAGTTGCTTCTTTGTTGGCTGCACTCACTCACCCCGGTCACATAGTTTTCTATACCCGTCATCTTTCAAGTTGCTTCTTTGTTGGCTGCACTCACTCACCCCGGTCACATAGTTTTCTATGCTCCCGGGGATTCGCTCCCTTGCCGCCGCGATGCATCTTGAAATCCATAGGGTATAAATATAGACATATTAGCCTATTTATCGTTGAAATTCCCGCATACATACATTTAGTGTGACAGAACATATGCTGGTAATGTACTTAAGGTGCTTCATTTTCAGGATATTTTTATTTTTTCTCGAAACTCTCCGCAAAATTTGCATTGAGCTTATGCTATTTGGCTGTAATTGACGCAACACAAAGGTATACTCTGGAACCTTAGATATTTGTTATTAACCAACGGGAGTTGTTGCCCCCATGCTGCAAGAAATCATGCAATTTATTAACCAGCATATGACCTTAAGCCTCATCTGGATTGCGCTGCTGGTTGCTGTTATTGTGACGACAACGAGAGGTTTCTTCTCTAAAACCAAAGAGATAACTCGTGCTCAAGCTATTAATCTGATCAATAAAGAGGAAGCCATCGTCGTGGATTTACGTTCCCGTGAAGATTTCCGCAAAGGGCATATTATTGGCGCAGTAAACCTGACTCCCTCTGAAATTAAAGACAACAATTTTGCTGAGTTGGAAAAACATAAAAAGCAGCCTGTAATTGTTGTTTCTGCGAATGGCGCTGAATCTCGTACTCCGGCAGAGAATCTTCTTCGTGCTGGTTTTGAACGTGTATGTTCCTTGAAAGAAGGTT
The DNA here is from genome assembly GCF_025384895.1 of Photorhabdus kayaii. Taxonomy (NCBI): domain Bacteria; kingdom Pseudomonadati; phylum Pseudomonadota; class Gammaproteobacteria; order Enterobacterales; family Morganellaceae; genus Photorhabdus; species Photorhabdus kayaii. The sequence continues at coordinate 32,839 of NZ_JAJAFZ010000016.1, read as the reverse complement.
TGGTTGGTTGGACAGGCGAAAACTTGCCATTGGCACGTGGTAAAAAGTAATCATTTTGGGCGTGAATGGCGACATTCACATGAAAAATTTAATAAGGACATCTAAAGGTAACAATTATTATGTCAGAACAAAGCAATACAGAAATGGCTTTCCAGATCCAACGTATCTACACCAAAGATATCTCTTTTGAAGCACCGAACGCACCGCAAGTGTTTCAGCAGGAATGGCAGCCGGAAGTAAAACTGGATCTGGATACCGCTTCCAGTGAGTTGGCTCAAGGGGTTTATGAAGTTGTTCTGCGTGTGACTGTGACCGCGGCTTTGGGAGAAGAGACGGCATTCCTGTGTGAAGTACAGCAAGGGGGTATTTTCTCTATTGACGGTATTGAAGGAACTCAGTTAGCTCACTGCTTGGGAGCATATTGTCCGAATATCCTGTTCCCATATGCTCGTGAGTGCATCACTAGCTTGGTCAGCCGTGGTACCTTCCCACAGTTGAATCTGGCTCCAGTAAACTTTGACGCCCTATTCATGAACTACTTGCAACAGCAGGCAGAACAGTCTCCGGGTGGTGAACAAACTGAACAGGAAGCTTAATGAATAGTACTGTTTCTATGACAGTGATTGGTGCCGGCTCATACGGCACCTCATTAGCCATTACGCTGGCTCGTAATGGTCATAATGTTGTACTTTGGGGGCATAATCCAGAGCATGTTGGGGCATTGCAACGGGCGCGTTGTAATCAAAAATTTCTGCCGGATGTTTCCTTTCCTGATAGTTTATTGCTTGAAACGGACCTAATAAAAGCACTAACAGCGAGTCGCGATATTCTTGTTGTGGTACCTAGTCATGTGTTTGGTGAAGTGTTAAAGCAGATAAAACCACATCTACGGCCTGATTCACGTATCGTATGGGCAACTAAAGGCTTGGAAGCGGATACCGGTCGGTTATTGCAGGATGTGGCCCGTGAGATATTAGGCAATGAAATACCGCTAGCGGTGCTCTCTGGGCCAACATTTGCTAAAGAGTTAGCGGCTGGTTTGCCTACCGCGATTGCTATTTCCGCGACGGAATCTGCTTTTGGCGATGGACTTCAACAATTATTCCACTGTGGCAAAAGCTTCCGGGTTTATAAAAATCCTGATTTTATTGGTGTTCAACTCGGTGGTGCCGTAAAAAACGTGATCGCCATTGGCGCGGGAATATCTGATGGCATGGGATTTGGTGCTAATGCTCGTACCGCATTGATTACGCGTGGATTGGCGGAAATGAGTCGCCTTGGTGCAGCGCTTGGTGCTGATCCTTCTACCTTTATGGGCATGGCGGGATTGGGCGATTTGGTCTTAACTTGTACTGATAACCAATCACGTAACCGTCGTTTTGGCATGATGTTGGGGCAGGGAATTAGCGTCGAAGAAGCCCAGGATCAGATTGGACAGGTTGTTGAAGGTTATCGCAATACCAAAGAAGTACGTGCATTGGCTAATCGTGCCAATGTAGAAATGCCGATTGCAGAACAAATCTATCAGATACTCTATTGCAATAAAAATGTGCAAGAAGCTGCTCAGGCATTATTAGGAAGAGCCAGAAAGGACGAGAGCGATAATGTACGCTCTTAAATAAAAATCTAATGAGATAGGTTCTAAATGTGAGAGTAAAAAATATGTCGCTAGAAGAATTGGACGAAGTTTGGAAGAACATAAAAACAGAAGCGAGAGCACTGGCTGAATGTGAACCGATGTTGGCCAGTTTTTTTCATGCAACATTGCTCAAGCATGAAAATCTTGGTAGTGCTTTAAGTTATATGTTGGCTAATAAGCTGGCTACGCCGATTATGCCGGCTATTGCTGTTAGAGAGATCGTAGAAGAGGCTTATAACTCAGATCAAAAGATGATTGTCTCTGCTGCCCGCGACATCATAGCGGTACGTTTACGTGATCCCGCTGTAGATAAATACTCAACTCCCTTGCTTTACCTCAAAGGGTTTCATGCCTTACAAGCCTATCGTATTGCCCATTGGATCTGGGGAGAAGGACGTAAAGCATTGGCTATTTATCTACAAAACCAAATCTCGATGTCTTTTGGCGTTGATATTCATCCGGCAGCAAAGATTGGCTGTGGCATTATGCTTGACCATGCTACAGGCATTGTAATTGGTGAAACGGCGGTAGTGGAAAATGACGTTTCTATCCTGCAATCCGTTACCCTTGGTGGTACGGGTAAAACCGGGGGTGATCGTCATCCGAAAGTCAGGGAAGGGGTGATGATTGGCGCAGGTTCGAAAATATTGGGTAATATTGAAATTGGTCGTGGGGCCAAAATTGGCGCAGGTTCAGTTGTCCTTTGCTCTGTTCCACCACATACAACAGCCGCCGGCGTGCCTGCCCGTATTGTTGGTAAACCTGAAAGCGAAAAGCCATCATTGGATATGAACCAACACTTTAATGGTATCAATCATGGCTTTGAGTATGGGGATGGGATTTAATTTATCGAAATCTGGATAATTAGTAATCACTATCATATTTTCACATGCTGAATGTGGAAATATGATCTGGCATGCTTAACTTGTGAAATCTTCTATACCCTATGGATTTCAAGATGCATCGCGGCGGCAAGGGAGCGAATCCCCGGGAGCATAGATAACTATGTGACTGGGGTGAGTGAGTGCAGCCAACAAGGAGGCAACTTGAAAGATGACGGGTATATAAATTATTTTTTTGCCACACCTATTATAATATAGTGCCAATGCTTAGGAATGACTTTATTTAGAACTTTATTATCTAACACCCCTAAAAATTTTCTTTGAAATTCATTCCTACCAAGCGTAGCAAGGAAGCCTAATGTTGTATAATTAACATTTGAAAATACTGACAGATAATCTGTCATTTCATTGACGGTAACATAGCCCCAAGTATTTCCCCAATTAACATAATTTTTCCTGAGAAATTTATGCAATGGTGATGCAACCAGATTTTCTGCAAACCAAAGTTCACCTCCTTCTTTTAATGAATGAAAGATTTGATTAATAGCCTCTTTTTGTGCTGTTTTATTGAAATTATAACCGACAGCACCTAATACTGATTTAAACATAACAATATCAAAATGGTTCTTATATTTAATATCCGATGCACTCAATTTTTCATATTGAATGTTATCTTCTATATTATAACGCTTATGTTTCTCCAGTGTCTTTGGTGTAGGGCCATTTAGATCGGTACATAGGACATTTGCACCATTTAATGCAGCCCACAACGATAGCCCACCATTTTCACTGCCTATTTCTAGAATATTAGCTGATTTTAATTCTAAGCTAGAATTATCTTGCCAATATTTTAATGCATGGCTCCAATTATATATGTCCCATTCTATGACATCTTGGAGAAATTCTTTTGAAATTTTTGCTTTCATAGTGTAACCAATATATATCAATGAAAATGAGTTGATTTAATGCTAACTTTGTTAAATTATTATGATCTAAATAGTTTTATCAAATAGTAGATCATTTGAGGGAATCAACCCTGATTAAGTTATCTGAATCAATTTTCAAAGAGAAAAAATCCCTCAATAGGGTTATTCTATACTAATCATAGCACCTACACCCCGTAATAAACGATGATTTAGCGCAAAAACTTGTTCAGAAAAACCCAGGATAAAAGCTACGTCTAATATCTTCCTATTTTCCTCTACCCATGCTTTTTTATTTTACGTACCACACTTCATCCGAGAACATGACAAAAATGGGTGCTTGGCTCATTGTGAATCTGATGTAGAGTAGAAAACTATTCTTCACCAGACCCACATAAAGAAGAAAAAATTGCCGCGATACGATAAATAAATAACACGTTGGGCTATTGTAAGAAAGTGTAGCGATATTAGTCACGCTTATTAAATGACACACTAATTTTTTATGATAGCGTCCTGATAATCTAATTGTCGCCAGGCTTCGAAAACGACAACAGCGACTGAATTGGAAAGATTCATACTGCGGCTGTTTGCTAGCATTGGGATACGAATTTTTTGTTGTGGCGGCATATTATCCAGTACGTAAGGCGGTAGCCCTCTGGTTTCCGGCCCGAACATTAAATAATCTCCTGCTTGATAACTTACCGCACTATGTGCCGGAGTTCCTTTTGTTGTGAGAGCAAACAAACGGGCAGAAGACTCTCCTGTTAATCCTTCATTCTCTAAAAAAGCCAAATAATCATGATGTTGTTTAACATTGGCAAACTCATGATAATCCAGCCCGGCTCGACGTAGCCTTTTATCATCCCAGGTAAAACCCAAGGGTTGAATCAAATGCAATTGGAAACCGGTATTGGCACAAAGGCGAATAATATTACCGGTATTAGGTGGGATTTCAGGTTCAAATAAGACGATGTTTAGCATATACCCCCCAGAAACAAGGGGCACAGATTAGCAGAAATCGGGAGGGGATGCAGGGGGATCTTCATCGATATTCTTATTTATCTGTTGGAAGATCTTTTCCTGTAGAGGTACTCGATTGTATTGTCAGTAAAATTAAAAGTGAAAAAACATCACTGGATATAATCTAACAGACTAAATTCTTTAGAGATTATCTGGATTATTTTTTTGCCACACCGATGATAATATAGTGCCAATGTTTAGGAACGACTTTATTTAGAACTTTATTATCTAACATCCCTAAAAAATTTCTTTGAGATTCATTCCTGCCAAACGTAGCAAGGAAGCCTAATGTTGTATAATTAACATTTGAAAATGCTGATAGATACTCAGTCATTTCGTTGACAGTAACATAGCCCCAAGCATTCCCCCAATTAACATAATTTCTTCTGAGAAATTTATGCAATGGCGACGCAACCAAATTTTCTGCAAACCAAAATTCACCTCCCTCTTTTAATGAATGGAAAATCTGATTAATCGCCTTTTTTTGTGCTGATTTATTTGAATTATACCCAATACCACCTAATACTGATTTAAACATAACAATATCAAAATGGTTTCTATATTTAATATCTAATGCACTTAATTTACCATATCGGATTCTATTTTCTATATTATAACGCTTATGTTTCTCCTGTGCTTTTGAAGTAGGGCCATTTAAATCCGTACATAAAACATTACCTCCATTTAATGCTGCCCACAGTGATAATCCACCATTTCGGCTTCCTAGTTCTAGAATATTAGCTGACTTTAATTCTAGGTTAGAATGGTCCTGCCAATATTTTAAGGCATGACCCCAATTACATATATCCCATTCTATTACATCATTGAGAAGTTCTGTTGAGTTTTCTGTTTTCATAAAATGACCAATAGGTTAATTATTATGATCTAGTGATAGATTATTTTTTAATGACGGTATTCTAGCAAAAGATTACGGGAGGGTTTGTTTAGCAAGAATTTTAGGTAGATAGGCTGTATTCATCGTTGTTTTCGTGTCGGTTCTGCCTTAAATATTTTGTGTTATTCAGTACATTCATCGCAATATGTTTTATCCGAGATAGCAATTTCCCTGAGTTACCGCACTGAATTGGGAGCGCCTGACGGTTTTTCCATCTGTGGTACCCCCTAAGCTTTTCATCAGTTCACGGAAAATATTTATCCATTCAATGAAACATTTTTGAGACTGTTTGACGCTGATACAGCTAACTACATGGACTATGGAGTTATGAGTTAGAATATCCTGTTCAAATTCACTATATTTCACTATCCTTGATGCTCAACATCAAAATCTTCAATTTTTCCCCAGTCTTTGGCACCAGCAATTACGGCACTGATTGTTAACGGCAGAATATCTGTCAGCTTATAATTGTTTGCTGTTCTGACTAGGATTGTGAGTAACCGAGTGGTTGCTAAGTCAATCGTAAAAAGGCTTTTAGTATTCTTTCTCTGAACGAAAACCATGAGGATTATTTTTCTGCCAATTCCAACTATCACGCATCATAGCGTCAATATTGCGTGTCGCTTGCCAGCCAAGGATATTGAGAGCTTTGGACGGATCAGACCAACACTCAGCAATATCTCCAGGGCGTCTATTTGTGATTTTATGTGGAATCTCTTTACCTGCTGCCTTTTCAAAAGCATGAAGTAAATCAAATACAGAATAACCAGCGCCTGTTCCTAAATTGAAAACTTCATAAGATTGTTGTTTATCCAGATAATCAATGGCGGCAATATGGCCTTCAGCCAAATCCATTACGTGAATATAATCACGAACACCGGTACCGTCTTTGGTTGGATAATCGTTGCCATAAACTGATAAACATTCCAGACGACCAATAGCAACTTGAGTGATATAAGGCAACAGATTATTGGGAATACCGTTAGGGTCTTCACCAATTATACCTGATGGGTGTGCACCAACAGGATTGAAATATCTCAGGCTGGTGATTTTGAAATTTGGCTCGGCTGCGGCAAAATCTTTTAGAATTTGCTCAACCATCAGTTTTGATGTGCCATAAGGGTTAGTGGTGCTGCCTACTTTGGCATTTTCAGTAAGCGGTACAAATTCAGGATCACCATAAACCGTTGCGGATGAACTGAAAATCAATTGATACACATCGTTGGCACGCATAGCCTGCAATAGAACTAGGGTGCCAGTAACATTGTTCTGATAATATTCAAGAGGCTTTCTGGTAGATTCACCAACCGCTTTTAATCCGGCAAAATGAATTACAGTGTCTATTTTGTTTTCTTGGAAAACTGTATTAAGTAAATTTAGATCAAGTACATCGCCTTGATAGAACTTCACTGATTTGCCTGTGAGTTTTTCAACTCGGTGAAGAGATTCTGGTGATGAATTGCAAAGATTATCGATAACAACAACATCAGCTCCTTTTTCTAGAAGCGCTAATACTGTGTGTGAGCCGATGTAGCCGGCTCCGCCGGTGATTAGGATTGGCATTTGAATATCCTTTGTACTTATATTAGTTTATTCGTTTTTTGAATTTATGCTAATTAAGACCAGTCTAATGTTGCTTTTTATCATTCCAGATTGAATCCGGTGTAATTGAAAACCAGCAATATAAAAATAAATTAATAGCACATAATCAGAAACGAGAGTGTAGACTCAGTAAAAATCAAGGGGATTCTAGAAGACTTATTGAGAGATGCTTTTCCTTTCTGGTGCACCACCAAAAAATCCATAGACATTTCCATAAACAAAAGAGTCTACAGATACAGGAGAACCCATTAAACTTATTATGTCATCGTCACTATATCCAGCAAAATCCATTAAGAAGAATGGAATATCATAATGACTATTTTTTCCCCTGTGTAATATTTGTTTAATCATAGGGCTAAAGTCATCTTCTTTGTACTGGCCAAAAATAAATAATGGCACTTCTCCTTCTGTTTTCATCGGATTAGTAGTTGTACAGTGTGTCATTTTTTCATTTAGTTTCTCAAAATCTTGACCATGATCGGATGTATATATGAAGATAGTATCTTTTTTATTTTTGTTTAATGACTCAAAAAACAAATTTGTATTATGGAAAACTAGATTCTTATATGAATTTATTATGTTTTCTTTAGATTCAAATTTAATATTACTGCTATTCATATTTGGTAAAAATATTTTTTTTATTCCATCATTTAGATAAGGAAAATGGGCACCTTTTTTTATAATTAATATGAAATTTTTTTCTTTATTTTTAATGATTTCGTTTGCTAGTTTTGCAATTTCTATATCGTCTTTCTTAAATGATGACTTGATTACATTAACTTTACCATTTTCTAATTCTTTTGAGGTGAAGAAATTATGGCCATTGCCATCTAATTGTGCGTCAATTAATATATTTTTGTATCCTGCTTTATTCATTACATCCCAAATATATACATTTGATTTTATGTCAAAGACTTCATGTTTATATCTTGACATTTTTCTAATTAAAATATTAGTGTATTGGCTACAATTGGCATAGGAAGAAGCTTTACCAAGGTTAAGTAATTTATGGATTTTAAATAAGTATGGAGTGGTTCCTGTATTATTGTTTATATCTATAAAGTCATATCTTATTGATTCATCAATAATTAATATTATGTTTTTAAATTTATCTTTAGGTATGTGTTTTAATAATAAATGCCTATTATATATATTGTGATCTAGATTTTTATCTAAATATAAGTCTATATAATAAGCTGGAATAATTGCAGATGGTGGCATGCCTTCAGCACCTTGCCCTGTTTTTTTATAAAATATAATTCCAGATATCAATAATATTGAAATTAATATTGTTGATATTCCTAAAGCAGCTGCCTTTAGTCCTATTTTTTGGTTTGGAAATATAAATAGGGATATAATTAGGGGGATATGTAATATAAAAGATGAGGTTATCACATCTCTATAGGTAATGAATGCTTCTTTAAGCATAGATATTGAAGATGATAATGAATAAAAATCGAAGTAAGACATCATAGTTCCTGATGCCTTGTAATATGAAGTGTAAGCGATAGATAATATTATAAGGATAACTATAGTTAGTATCTTAAATTTATTTTTATATAAAGATGTTAAATATATCCCTATTATAAAAAATAGATTTATTATAATAATAATTGCCACCGTTAACATTGTTTCTATAATTGGACCGGGCCGGGTAAGAACAAATAAGATCTTCCTAAATAGGTAGGGATTTATAAATAAAAATGATATTGTTATTAAGGTAAATTTAATAAATAATCTCGATTCTCTACTCAATAGTTTCATAATTTAATAAACTTGAATTCTGGATAAGAAATTGACGTGAAGCCTGTTCCAGGAGCAATATTTTTGTGAACGCCGAAAACAGCTCTGGGGAGGAACAGGCTATGAACAACTTAGTTGAAATTTTCTGTGATGTCGACGATTTTTGCCGTTTTTTCATCCCGCAATGGGAGCAGTTTTGCCTCAATAACGGATACCGCCTGCGCCGCCGACAAGGTCACATGTATCCCAGTGAAATCATGACCATTTTGATCTCCTTTCACCTGTCACATTATCGTCATTTTAAAGCCTTCTATTTGGAATGCCTTTGGAAATATCACCACAACGATTTTCCCACCCTACTCAGTTATACCTGTTTTGTCAGTGTCGCACCACTATGCAGTTATCTGACTCAATTAAAAGGGAAACCCACAGGAATTGCTTTTATTGATTCCACTAGTTTGCGTGTTTGTCATAACATCCGTATTCCCCGTCATAAGGGTTTTGAGGGGATAGTAAAACGAGGAAAAACCTCAATGGGGTGGTTTTACGGTTTCAAATTACATTTGGTTGTTAACCATCAGGGCGAAATTCTGGCGCTTAAAGTTACCACCGGTAATGTGGATGATCGGGAACTTGTTCGCGAATTAACAACAGAATTAACGGGGACTCTTTACGCCGACAAGGAGTATCTCAGTCAGGAGCTCGCTGACGATTTAGCCAAAACCAGTGTCACTTTCATCACGAAAAAGCGCCGAAACATGAAAGCGTGTATGCAAGCTGAGTAGGATAAGATAATGTTATTAAAGCATTTTATCATCGAAACAATTAAAAACAATTTCTCAAATAGAACATTCGCGCCACCGAAGTATAAAAGGATTTATGTTGAACGTCTTAGGCGGTTTGATTGCTTACTACCTTAAATGGAAGAAGCCATCACTGAAAGTTTTCTACTCAGAAGAAGATTTCCCAGTGAAGGCTTAAACGGAATTCGAGTTATTTATAGGAATGGGGTTTTGATATGAAAAATGAATGTTAGCGATAAAATTTTCTCTTATACAACACTGCAAGATCGATAGTTAGAGCTAAGACTTGTTTATGCAACCATGAAAGATTGTCACGATTACGGATACCGTCGCTCCATTGGTTAGCCTTTATAAAACTAATCAGATTTTTCCTGTGACTTGGATTCCATAAGGAACTGAATATCTCACGTAGTGATGGTACATGGCTTTTCTTTATATAACCACCAGCGCCAAAAGTTTCATTATGATTCAAGTTATTAAATGCGACTGTAAGTGACTTATTACTGCCGCTAATAAGAATGTCCCAGACCTTCAGCGCGTAGTTACGAAGATTATGGTGAGTAAGACCATAGCTTAATATTGCAGATGAAAATGATTCCATTCCGCACAGAACTCCTTCCTGAAAGGTTTTGGTAAAGTTATGCCATGCGTCATTTTCATCGCTGTTAACATTGCGGATGGCAATCATTTTTCCATCTTGTTCTTCATATCCTGTTACGCTGCCGGAAGGGGAGTTGGTTATCATCTCAATTGGTACTATAGAATCAAGAAAATGAGGATATTCAATTTTCTGATTCAAATCTGGCCCAAATGCTACTTTCGAAGTATTTTGCGGTTGCTCGTTAAGGAATTTCTGTAATCCCAGATAGATACCAGTAAAATGAATATTTGGGAACAACAATGCAATGTTATCGTGAATTGTACCGCGCCAACCAACATCAACTACGCAGACATTTTTTGGGGTATCATCGTTGATACCTTTCGTCTTAAAGTAACGCTTCAAAAGGTCTCGTTGGTAAAGAACATGCTGCCATAGCTCTTCTTTAAATGCAGTGTCATCGAAAAGCTGTTGGATGCGACTATCCTGCCATGGATACTCGATTTGTTCATCATCGGTAATCCCGTATTTTTTAATGAAAGATAGGAACTCATTAATGTCAACATTCAAAGTTTTAAATAATGCGGCAATGGATTGCGTACTATATAAATTCCAGATTCGCATCATTTCTTTAAGGCTTACCTCTTGGAGGGAGGGTGAGAAAGTTGCCAGACGGCTAACTTCTAGAATATCGACTTCAGGTAGTTTGATATCTGGTATATTTAGCTTTAAATGTTCAATGAATATATTAAACGCTTTAATAAAGAACTCGCCTTCTCGAGTGAAGAAAAATATTTTCTCACTCTGTGAATGAATAGCCTGCTCTAAAATTTTAAGGCAAAAGCCAGCAATAAGTGGAGTGTTTTTTATACCCAACAGGAAATCGTTATGAACAATTGACTTTTTTGATGATTTATTTATAGCAATGTCAATAACTGTATCAATTAGTGTATCTGTGTTGTGCCAGAGAGACTCTTTGAACTCTCTCTGTCGATGTTCTTCAGTAGGAAGATAACGAACGGCATTTATACCTTTAGAAGTAGGCATTTTTAGGTCTGACCACTCATTATCGCCAACATGAACCCAGTCAGTAGGAGCGATGTGGTATTTCTGCAGTACGAAATCAAAAAGCTTCCCACTGCGCTTATTAAGTTTAACATCGACTGATGATATTCCATCGGAAATAACGGAAGAGTCAATACCTACGCTGAGAATTAGCTTTTTGAGATCATCCGCTGAGGTATAAAAATCGGAAAAAAATAAAGTCGTCTCAGCAGGGTATCCGTTTAAAAACTCTTTGATTCCAGGGTCAAGATAGATGGATTTTTTCTCTTGCTCAATTTCCCATTCGTATAATTCATGAGAAATTACAATAGTGTTATATAAAGATGGGGAGATAAAACTCTCTACCCACTGAAGCAGAACATCCTGGATGAGATACTCATCATCAAAGCCTAGTTCTTTATTTTTCAAGCCAATGGCATGTTCTGTTTGTATACGCTTATCAAATAAAGACTCAATAGAATCAACTTCGTGGAGTCTATAGTATTTTATATAGAAATAATATGCCGTTGAACGCTTGATAAAATCAGGATGGCATTTGCGGCGTAGGATTGTATCCCATACATCAACGGTTTTGAGTTTAAAATTGTTCATCGTGAATTATTTCTTCAATTTAAAATAAATTGCTTGCAGTAGAGTACGAATAAACAGAGGTAAGCGCAAGGCGATTCTTTTAAGTAGGCTTTGATGTGAAAATGTCAATTTATTTGCTATATCAGATCTTATAATTGGTGCTTCAAACGCTGGGCTAAGGTATGAGCGGGCAATGATTTCCGCAGGAGGTATTTGTTCATTCATTACGGCATTAAATGCTGCATAAAATCCCTCTGTTTCAGCTTCCAGGGAGCGGCCATTCATAAATGCCTGACCCGCCTTACTCATTTTATCTGATAATTCTTGGTCATTTAGAACTTTCATGACCCCTGCGGCAATGCTTTCCGGTGTTTGTTTGCATAAAAGCATTGCGTCTTCACTGAAGTCATAAAGATTGTTTTCGCGCCATACTTCAATTACAGGAAGGCCAGCATTCATCATCTCGAATGGAATGCGAGAAGGATTGGAAGAGCTGATGCAAAGGCCAGCTGAACATTTGTTATACAATTCATTGCATTTATTCAGGTCTAATAGCCCTAGATGTTCATGTTCGAACCATAAGTTATCTTTAATAGATGAACCATATAGATAAATTTTTACATCAGGCATGCAGTGTTTAACTATCCCCAATGCTTCAATACCAATTCGTGAACAACGCCTTGGTTTATCGGGTTGGTAAATAAAGCAAACTGCTTTTTCTTTCTTAATTGTAGGCATATGTTTATAAATGTTAGTATTTGCACCAAATTCAAAGTGATAGCTCTCGACAGAGAAATCATTCTTCAATTTATGACGTAACCATCGGCCAATTGTTATTGGCGTTAATCCATAACAATACGAGTTTTCGGCCATTAAAAAAGCATCTCCGACAGGATTGAAGTATGCTTCAAAATCTTGAACGAAATAAAAACGCTTACAGTCAAAAGGAAGTGCTGCTACAAAGGATGCTGAATACCAGATTGTGGCTACTGCTGCGTCACAAGGTTGAGCATTATTCCAGTCATATATTACATTTGTGAACTGTAAACCGAAAAGTTTATTTATTACTTCACTACCGCTTACCTTCTCACTTTTATCTTCAAGATAAATAGTACAGTTATGCCCCATTTTTTCAAGATGAGCCGCATGCTGTAACATAGTACGGTGACCGCCGGAGCCTTCAATGAGTTGAGGAATAAACCATGCAATATTAGCCATTGTAACCTTTAAGTTTGCTATTTATTTTATGTTTAGTTTGCGTAGAAAAATTCCAATAAGTGGAATATCATTTATTTTACGCAAAACAGATTCTGCTCTTTCGAGCTTTGTTGCGAGTATGCTTAGGTATTGATCATTATTTTTATTAAGATTAGAAAGTTCTTGGATCAGAGCGTCTTTCTCTGCAATGATCTGGTCTTTTTTTACATTAATTTCTAAAAAATCATTAATTCTAGTATCTCGTTCACTAATTAGTTGACTTTGATGGTTAATTTTATTATTGAGTTGGTCAATTAAATCTTTTTGAGCATAAATGACCTCATCTCGTTCGCCGATCATTTTCGACATACTATTAATAGCATTCATTCTCTCATGCAATAAAGATGACCACGTATTATTATTATCATGATTGGCAATGCTGAATTTTTTTGAAGAGAGAGAATTTCTGACGTTGATGAGTTTAATTATCCAGTCAATAATGTCATGGTATATATACATAACAAAATTGAATGGATGCGAAATTTTTCCAATTAACTCATCCGGTCTTTGGTAAAGTAACTCGATTCCTCTTTTTATGCCTTTCACGACAGTCATCTCGGCATAATTAATTTTATTCAAGGAAATAAATATTATGGTTTGAAAATACAGGCTTTGTAATGTTTTTGTTCCGATAGAAGGGCTGAATTCTGTGAAACTGACATTTGAAGCTCTGGAAAAGTGAACTAGTGCTTTTGTTTTTTCATTGTTTTTATTATAAATGAGACCAGCTAATGTTGACAGGGATATATACCATCTATTCTGGTGAGGTGTTCGTTCAGGTAAATTGGCAATGGTTGAGCAAAATAATAATATCTTATTTAGCACATCGTCGTAATCATTACCACTATTGAGAAGTTGGTATCCTAATACAGCCAATGCCGCGGCATAGTCGGGGCTAACTGGATCATAATGGTTGATTATTTGTAAGCTGTAGTTTTTTAGGTGATAAGCAGAGCGATTTCTAAATGGAAATTCGACAAGCCCACGAATCAACCATGGATTATTGTAATCTCTGGCAAATGCCAAAAGATTTTGAGGAGGGGATGCGTAGCCATAGATACTTTCTTCATAGGAAAAAACCGTTTGTTCTAACGGATTTCTCATCAAAACACATAACTCTGGCTCACAAAGAATTTGCTCCCCATGGTACGTATGGCTTCTTAGGTAGTTATGCTCATAGTAGTAGTAAACCTCTAGCTGAAAATTGAGCAAATTTAGCGAATTAAGAACTACCATGTTCGTATTAAAGAATACACATCGCCCGGCAGGTAATAGATAATGAACAAGCAGAGAATTTATATCAGATATATTCTTGTCTTCGTAATCATCAACAACAATAAAATGGTATCCATTTATTGCTCCTGCGGAATGCTTTACATTCATTAACGAAAAAGCATCAACTTTGGATGCTTTTGTCTCTTCTAGTAGAATTTTATCAATTCCATTGTTTGACTCAGAAATAACAAGAATTCGATCCCCTGGGCGCACATACTCAAGGATTTTGGTTATTTTTTTCAGTGTGATAGTACTGATTTGTCCCTCATGATTAACCTGGTTTTTCAGTGAGCCATCATGTTTCTTTAGTAAAATTTGAAGGTGCCAATCGACATTAAATGAATCATCAAAATCATTATTTATGGAATAAAATGCAGTATCTTTTTGGTAATTCAACGAATATGCTAGTTTAATTAATTCAAAATAATGATGACTCTGTTCACTTGTTACCATCGTATCAATGGCTATTTTTTTTATGGATGACTGAGTTACTAAATTTAAAATCTGATGGTATTCATCGAACTTATTTATGTCATCATTAATTAAAAGATAATCAAACTTATTCTCAGACAGAAGCTGATCGAGTATCGAAAAATCATCACAGTGATATACCTTATATCCTTTCTCAGCAATCCGGAATCCTGATTGCTGAGAGTAATTGTACAGAAGATATACACCAGGCCCGAGATAATAAGTTATAGAAATATCTCTCATTAACTCACCATTCTGCTTTCATTTTGAGGTCTAATATTCCGCCAAAAAAGTATTCATCACGTAATACATTTACATGGAAGAAGGCCACTTCATCACGCCAATGTAGGATTCGTTGGGAAAAATAGTTTGGTGTTCCTTCATAGGAAACTGCAGCTTGGATCTCATACAAATTTGTTCCCAAAGAACAGTCAAACTCCATATCAACAAAAAAACGTTCTCCGGCTTTAAATTCACGCTCCCAAAATTGGGGACGGTTTAGCTGATGAAAGCGTATAAACATGTCTTGATTCAATGTACCCCAAGAATAAATTTTCACACCTTCTTTATTACGGATACGGATCCCAACATTGATGTGGTTTATATTTTTGTTTATTTTACAATTCACCCGAATTTTTATTTTGTCGCCGGGATTAAATGCATTACTGCGTTCACCTGAGGCATTGAATAATTCAACACTCTCAACCTCCGCCTCACCTTCACCAAAAGAAAGCTTATCAGTACGAGATTGTGATGGTTCTGCTTCAGTCACTTCTTCGGTTTGGGATGTCGTAGCCGATGATGTCGTACTTTTTGGTTCCAGATTTTCAGCCCTGGTAGCATCAGCGTGTTCAGCAACTTCTTGGGCTAATTTTGAGAAATATTTACTCTCTTCTTGATGCAGTAAACGACGATACTCAAGTAATACTTCGGAAGAAAGCCCTGTGCTTAGCTGTTGTCCACGATCAAGAAGAATAGCCTTATTTGTTAATGTCCTGACAGATTCTTGATCATGAGAGACGAAAAGAAGTGTCACACCATTACTGGTTAATTTTTCAATCTGTTGGAAGCATCGTTTTTGGAAGAGAGCATCACCCACAGCTAGGGCTTCATCAACGATCAGAATGTCCGGTTCGAGTTGTACTTGCACAGCAAAGGCGAGACGAACCATCATACCGCTTGAATAGGTTTTAACTGGTTGGTCAAGATGAACACCTATATCAGCGAAACCGGCAATAGCATCAAATTTATCATCAACTTCTGAGCGAGATAGTCCTAATACTGCGCCATTGAGATAAATGTTTTCTCTTCCTGTGAACTCGGGATTAAAACCCGAACCCAGTTCTAACAATGCGGCAATCCTACCCTGTGTTTGAATCGCCCCCGTTGTTGGAGTAAGAGTTCCAGTGATTAATTGAAGTAGGGTACTTTTTCCTGAGCCATTACGTCCAATGATACCAGCGGATTCGCCTTTATTTATTGTGAAATTAATATCATTAAGCGCCCAAAACTCGTTATAGTAACGATAAACAGGTTTTTCAGATATACGCTGAAACTTAGGCAGAAAGAACTGCTTGAGCCTATCTCTGGGGTTTGAGTAGATATTATAGCATTTACTAATGTTATTTACGCTAATGGCAATATTGTTAGATGACATCTGCAAATCCCTTTTTCGTTTTCTGGAAAAATGCAAATCCAGCGATACATACTACTAAGCCGACAACTATGTTGATTGCAAGCATGGTCCAGTTTGGTTCAGTTCCCCAGTAAACGACTTTCCTGGCTTCTTCAATCATAAATGCTAAAGGGTTCAGCATAACAATCTTTTGGAAGAGAGCAGGCAGCGCTGATATCGGATAAAAAACGGGAGATAAAAACATTAATATTGTCACTAAGATGCTGATTGTCTGAGGTACATCACGAATAAACACACCTAACGAAGCCAGTATCCAACTTAACCCTAATATTGAAAGCATTAAAGGGATTGTTATAATTGGCAATAACAGCACGGTGAAGTGTAGTTGGTGCTTAAATACCAATATGGCAATAAATAAGACTATTAAACTGATGAAAGCGTGAAATAAAGCAGCTAATAGATTCACTACAGGTAAAATTTCAATAGGGAATACAACTTTTTTCACGAAATTTACATTCGATGTGATTAAGCATGGTGCTCTATTTATGCATTCAGAAAAAAGATTAAAAACGATCAAACCTGTAAATAGAACTATCGCAAAATCTGTATGACCTGAGTCAGGACTATTTCCCCAGCGGGATTTAAAAATGATAGAAAATACAAATGTATAAACAGTCAGCATTAAGATTGGGTTAAATAACGACCATGCAAGGCCAAGGAACGAACCCTTGTAACGACCCATAATGTCTCTTTTTGACATTTGCCATATAAGATCATGCTTTTGTACAAGTGTTTTAAAAATGTTTATTAATGTTCCTATCATTATTTTTACCATTTTATTTTTCCAAGCAAACTGTTATAAACTTGCAATGTTTTATCAATGACTATTTCTTTGCTGAATCTTTTCTCTACAATATCTGTAGAACGGAAGCCAAATTCTTTTCTGATGCGACTATTCGTTTGAAGATATTTTATCTTTTCTGCAATTTTAGTAGCACTATGGTCCTGCAGTACGCAGCCATTAAAATTGTCGATTATAATGGCCTTACAGCCTGCGACATTGCCAACAATACAGCTTCGTCCCATAGCACAAGCTTCAATTATTATTCTCGGAACACCTTCGGAATATATTGTAGGTAAAATGACGATATGACAGTTTTTTATTAACTCCTGCACGTCATTTCTTCTTCCTAACCAAACTATTTTACCTTGTTCTTCCCATTCCAAAATTTGTTCGATTTTAATTCTGTCCGGATCTGAATCATCAAGAATACCGGCAACATTCAACGTAATGTTCTTTATGTTTTGTTGTTTTAATTTTTCTATCGCTTCAACAACTAAGCCAAGTCCTTTTGACCACAGTAAACGACTTGCGAATAATATTGAAAAGTTACCGTCATTCGGTTCTGGTTGATAACTGAAGCGCAATCGATCAACACCAGCACCTTCAATAACATGAACATTTTTCTTATTGAATTTAATATATTTGCTGAGCTCGTTATAATCCGCATTATGTTCAAAAATTACGTGGGCTGGACTATTATAGGAGAGCAGAAGACGATAAATAAATAGCACGGATTGATAAATAAAATTACCAATAATTCCTTTCTTGTCACCGAAAAGTCGTCCGAGCCCAACAAAACTGACAACGAAGGGAATACCGGAAAAACGTGTATATAATCCACCAAAAATAATAGGCTTGATAGTAATAAGGTGGATAATATCTGGATGTATTTGCTTACAAATTTTTCTAAATGATTTTAATATTGAAATATTTTTCAAAATATTTTTTGAAAAACGATTTAATTTCACATCCCAACAAATAATACCTTTATCTTCAAGATTTTTTTTTATTTTTTCGTCAGAAAAACAACTAATTAGATGAACTTCATAGCCCTGCTTGATGACTGCTTCTGACCTATCCAGCCAATGCAACTCAAAATACCAGGCTGCATTGACGAAATATACAATCCTCATACTATTCCTCAATAGCCAGTGAGAATTATCATCCACTGGCTTAACACAAGTAGGCACGCTATCACCCTTGGCTCTAGATACCAAAGTGTGAATGTACATATTGTAAGGAGTGCTGGTATTGATAATTGTAACAGCAGTTCCCCCATTGCTCGGCATGGAAATGCCTAACAAGGACCTAACAACCATGAAACAGAACTATCAGCCCATGGAAAGGTACAAAAATCGTACAATTATAAAAATACACATTCATTTCAGTAGGCAAACATATGAATGATATTTAGGTGTTCTTTACATTAATGGTAAATATCATACTGTTGAGAAAAATCTTTTATGCAACTGCTTTAATTTTTTAACTACTGGAAAACATAATTTATCAGCATTGTTGTCTCTTTTATGGGGCCTTGGATTCACTTTTCTACCTTCCGATACCTTTACCTCATGGTAGAGCCTATTCCAATAGGATTTTATTCCAAACAATGATTCCACAGGCAAAATGCAGCATAGCTTCATAATTTTCGATTTTCTTTTCCCAAGGGAGAAGTACTCGTATCCAACGGTGCGCTTTGAAATCCGTGCTCTATTTGCTGGCACTTGACTCTTCCTTACGCGACTGTGTGAAGTTCGTAGCGCTGACTTTGCTGGTAGCTTTTTAACCATTTGGTTTCATTGCCTTTACCTAGGCAGAGTCTGAGTCTTCTGCCTAGTCTACCCGCTTGAAGGGCGTCAAGGGTATCGGCAACCAATTTTATATCATGGGTATTTGCCGCTGTGACAACGAGTGGAAGGGGAAAGCCTCTTTCATCAGTCATTAAGTTGCGTTTTACTCTTTGTCCTCTCTGTCTGTGGGGATACGGCCTGTTTTTTGTCCCTATAACGGGGATTTGATTAGATAGTCATCCATTGATAACCATGAGCAGTCGATACCATCCAGATGCTCGCAAGCAAGCCGTTCTGCCAGAAGTGCTCAAAAACACCAGCATTACGCCACTTCTGAAGACGGCGGTGTGCAGAACTTGACGAACAAAATTGCTGTCGCACTCAGGGCAATTCCACTGGCAACCGTTTCTGATCGCAAAGAAAATGGCATTCATGGCAGCCCGATTATCAACGCGCTTACGGTGCGCATCCAAAGGGTGGTTAGTTTTATATTCGGAGATAAGCGGAACCACCTTTTCCCAGAGTTCATCACTAATTAGCCACTTGCTGTTTGCCATACAACACCGTCAGTTGTACATACTGATAATTCCTTTTGGGATAGGTTCTTAGTTCGTTAGTCAACATATTTGCTGTTTAGTTAAAGAATAACAGTAGAATATGGGATTTCGGGTGACCAGCGGGTCTACTCGCTTGGAATCCCAATTATCATTAAGATACATCTGGTTAATTGATGTTATTTCTAATTCTCCACGATCTGATGGTTTTTACTCTTTTTGCAAAATCAACGACTCGGTTGTCATAGAAATAAAGACCGGTAACAGCATAATCAGATTTGGGTTTTTTAGGTTTTTCTTCAATAGGAATTGCTTTCATTTGGTTATTGAATTCAACGATACCAAAGCGCTCTGGATCTTTTACTTGATAACCGAAGGTGGTAGCTCCAATTTTTTGGGAAGATGCTTTTTGTAGTCTTAGTGAGAAAGCTTGTCCCCAGAAGATATTATCTCCTAAAACTAAACAGATTGAGTTATCACCAATGAAACCTTCACCGATAATGAATGCTTGGGCCAGTCCTTCAGGTTTATCCTGAGTTGCGTAACTAAATCTTTATTCCTAAGCTATTTCCGTCGTTCAAAAGGTCTTTGAAGTTTACTTGATCTTCAAGGAATTGTAATAATAAGAATATCTTTTATCCCTGTTAGCATCAGTACTGGTAATAGATGATTGGTTTGTCCTACTATAGGAAAAAGGTGTTTTAGAAGATATACCCATTGTTATAGGATATAACCTTAGTGCCGGAGTCACTGGCTAAGAGAAGCCTTTCAGATTAATTTGACCAAATAATATATTGCTTTTGAATATGGGTTAATTTTACGAAAATCACTAAGTGAAGTTGTTTAATGATTTTTGCTTAACATATAAAAATTTTTATAATTTGCATATGGCAATGAAAAATCTAAACCAACATGTTAAAAGTCATTAAGCAAAGCTACCGCACTAGGTTTTTGGCTCCCAGAGCGCCTGTAATATTCGGAAATCTTATCTACTGCACTGATTTTCCAATACTTTTGTCTGTCTTAACAAAAAGTAATGGGGGATAAGATTTTGTAACTAGTTGGGGTGAGATTAGACTGTAAACTTATCTGGGTCAAGCTTAACAAACCACTTGTTTAACTAATTGGTAGAATACAGTTAGCTGAAATCTGTATTACTGCTCATGGAATGGCGGTTAGATTTTACCAACAACGTACTATATGCCTTGTTTTTCAACAGGTTTACTGCTATTCCATTCGCTTCGGGATGTGGCAGTATTTCCGTGATATCCGTATCCAATAGTAAAGTTTAATTGTGGCATCATGCTTATTTAGCATGGTGATTAGTGAGGAAGAGTGGTCAGTGTAGGTTCGGGGGTATTTGGCAATATATTATTGATGGTCAGCAGAGTTTTAGTGGTTTTCTTTAGTTATAACATTAAAACGAACCTAAACTTGCTGTGAATAGAATCGCATTCATTTAAGTGTCAGAATCAATTTTTTGATATTAAGTGGATTTACGGCAGTTAGGAATGAACCGGCAGAGACGCCTACGCATAGGAATAATAGTTTTATAGAGATGGGTTCATCTACCAGCAAACAAGCAAAAATTACCGCCCAGATAGCATAGGTGATGTTTAAACTCATCGCACGGATGGGTTGAAGCATGCAGATTGCTTTGTAGTAGAAGAGGTACGATAGTGTGGCGACCAGAGAGGTGAAAAATAATAAGGAGTATAATTCTATATTTGAAAAAATATGTGTAATTCCAGGAAAAGAGTGAATGAATAATATGATCATGATTAAATAGCCCACTGAGGATGATAATTGCCTGATGAAATAAGCAATATCAGCAGGTATATCTTTGTTCATGCCGTAAGAGCTGATAACAACTTCGGAACTCCAGCCTAGTGCGCATATAAAAGCGAAGAGAAAGCCTATCCAGCCAGATATTGTTTGAGTTGATGCCGAATAGCCGAGTATCATGGTACATATAACGGCCAGTATTAGTCCCAATATGCCGATAAGGTGAATGCGATCTTTAAGTAGAAAAAAAGAAATGAGCGCGCCAATAGCCGGGTAGGTTGCTGAAATAGTGGCTGTGTAGCTAATGCCAATGTATTGAATAGCTAAGATATAACAAGACATGCCCATTGGGCCACCAAATATAGCCGCCAGTACAATTATGCCATTTTTCTTGTTTTTGGGGATAAGGCGTATCGCTCGGTATTTTCCTTTAACTATAAGATATATAAACATATATCCGCATGAGATCGTATCATTCAGGAAAGCGAGTATGATGGGAATGAAAAAGTAAGAGGAAAGAGTAGTGTTTTTTAATAATAATGCGAAAAGTACGCCGCTTAGCCCCCAGAAAACACCAGAGGATAATCCATAAGCGTTAGCTGTTACTTTACGGCTTGTGAACATAGCTATTTGGGTACTTTTTCATAAATTTATAGGCTCATATTAAAAGGCTAGCTTCATAATTTCCAGATGTTTAATCATTCTCCTTTGTTGAAGGAAGAAATGAAGGAAGTATAATGTATAGGGTATATCTAATAATGAGGTTTTTGTTGGCTTGTTATTTTAATTTTCGAATTATTTGATTTTTAATTGCTCGAGTGTTAAAAATTTCATAGGATTATTATTTGTCCAGAAGGCTAATGTCGGTAATATGATTTTCAGCCAGCTTCATGACATGAATGTATTTATAGATATTATTTTAAAAGATCGTAAATATAATCCTTAGGATGAAAATCAATAGGCGCATTGATAAGGATCTGCCTAATATGTTCAAAATCGTAATTTTCACAAGATGTTTTTAAGTCATTTAATAATGGGTTTAATTTAT
Source organism: Photorhabdus kayaii (assembly GCF_025384895.1). Lineage (NCBI taxonomy): Bacteria > Pseudomonadati > Pseudomonadota > Gammaproteobacteria > Enterobacterales > Morganellaceae > Photorhabdus > Photorhabdus kayaii. The sequence continues at coordinate 10,479 of NZ_JAJAFZ010000016.1, read as the reverse complement.
CCCAAGTCAGAAAAACTTCATTGGCAGTCATTATTCTTGGGTGATTGGTGCCAGAAACGTTATCACCAATTAGGAGTTCTTCGTAAAGTTTTTCACCAGGTCTTAATCCGGTAATTTTGATTTCGATATCACCATGAGGATTGGTTTCATCTTTCACGGTCAGGCCGGAAAGGTGGATCATTTTTCGGGCGAGATCATAAATTTTTACTGATTCTCCCATATCCAGAACAAAAACATCGCCATTATTGCCCAGTGCTCCTGCCTGGATGACTAATTGGGCGGCTTCTGGAATCGTCATGAAGTAACGGGTAATGTCTTTGTGAGTGAGGGTTATCGGTCCACCACTTTTTATCTGTTTCTCGAACAGGGGGACAACGGAACCGGATGAGCCAAGGACGTTGCCAAAGCGAACCATTGAGAATTTTGTGTAACTGTTCTCTTTAGCGAAAGCTTGTAGTATAAGCTCAGCAAATCTTTTTGTTGCCCCCATGGTATTTGTCGGGCGGACGGCTTTGTCGGTAGAGATTAATACAAATTTTTCAACTTTTTGATTAACTGCTGCTTTAGCGAGTGAGAGGGTACCAAAAATATTGTTATTAATGCCCTCTATGGTATTCATTTCTACCAGTGGAACATGTTTATATGCCGCCGCGTGGTATATGGTATTAATGTTAAATTTATTGATTATTCTGTTTATTTTGTCTGAATCTTTTATGTCACCTAGAATTGCAGTAATCGTTATATTAAAATCTTTATCTGAGTTTATCTTTTGTAACTCTTTTTCTATTGAATAAAGGCAATATTCGGTTAATTCAAATAAGACCAGTTGCGAAGGGGATTGAGTAATGATTTGCCTGCATAATTCTGAGCCAATTGAACCTCCGGCGCCAGTAATAAGCACATTTTTGTTTTTGATGTTTTTACTGAGTAAATTTTGTAATGGGTTAACCTGTTCTCTTCCAAGTAGATCGTTAATGGAAACGCGTTTCAGTGAGTTTATTTGCGCTTTTCCTTCAACCAGATCATTGAAGCTTGGGATGGTGAGGATTTCACAATGCTCTTTTTGTAGTTTCTCAAGTATTTTTTTTCTATCAGATATAGATGCACTGGGTATGGCTAATAATATTTTCTTTATATTATATTTTTCAACTAACAGTGTTATTCTCTCTGGAGAAAAGACATAAACCCCATGAATAGATAAATTGTGTAATTTAATGTTATCATCAACAAAAGCAATAGGGTTGAATTCTCTGTGCTCTCTTAATATGGGTAAGAGTTGCCGGCCAGATTCTCCTGCTCCGTATATGATAACAGGCGTGCCTTTATATTTTAATAAATTACGTAGTGTTCTATAGACAAATCTTGTACCGCAGAGTGAGATAACCAGAAAAGAGAAGTAGATAATTGGTACGGTTCTGGGTAAAAATGCTTGTTGGTATAAGGAAATTGCAGTCAATAGTAGAGTAGATAGAAATGAACCAAAAATGGCCCATTTCAATATACTCATGTTGACATATTTTAATATCGATCTGTAAAAGCCAATTCTTAGGAAAATAAATAGTGTGAAAGGTATGGTGAATATAATCGTTAACCAATGTTGTAAGCTGAAAATTGGCACTTCTCTATCAAGACGTAGCCACATGCTTAGCCAGTATGAAATAATGATAATAAATATATCTACAATCAGAAGAACGATGGTTTTAATTAATCTATCTTGGTTGAAAAATATTCTCTTGTTCATAATGGTTAATTACCTAAAAACTACTTTGTAGATTGTTTTGAAAATAATCTTCAGGTCATAGAAAAATGACTGTTTATCAATATATTCTAAATAGTACTTGGCTTTTATCGGCATAATAATATCGATATAAGCTTGATGAGGATCTTTATATTGGCTTAATATCTGGTTTTCATCGATCATTTCTATAGAAGCCAAATCTGTTATGCCGGGTTTTACCGATAATATTTTGTTTCTGATATCATCTGGATATTTGTCCATAAATTGTGGTACTTCAGGTCTTGGCCCGACTAAGCTCATTTTGCCTCGAACAACATCAATCAGTTGAGCTAATTCATCAATTTTATATTTGCGGATAAATTTTCCAGAGTTGGTAATACGGAGATCATTACCAATAGTGAGTTGTCCTTTTTGCTCTGATCCTGTGGTCATGCTCCTAAATTTGTGAATATAGAAATCGTGATTATATTGGCCTACCCGTTTTTGTCGGAAAAAAATAGGTCCTTTCGAATCCATTTTTATCCAGATAGCAATCGTTATTAAAATAGGGAATAATAGAATGAGCCCAATGAGAGAAGAGGTAAAATCAAAAAGCCTTTTTATAGCTAAATAATATGTCATCATTTATGCCAAGATCTCTTTAATTGTGTTGATAACGTAGATTTGGTCTTCTTTTGTCATTTTTGTATATAAAGGGATAGATACAATTCTTTTAAAATTTTCTTCTGCGACTGGGAAGTTGTTTTCATCAAGAGAGTAGGTGTTTTTCCAGATGGGTTGTTTATGCAGTGGGATAAAGTGGACAGAGCAGCCTATATTTTTTTCTGCCATTTTTATGATAAAGTCATCTCTGGATATTTTGACTTCATCATTTAATCTAATGGTATATAGATGCCAGGCGTGTTGGCTATTAGGCTCTTTAGGTTTAGTCGGTAAGATAATCGGCAGATCTTTTAATTCATTATCATAGAGTTTAGCCATCTCCTCTCTTTTCTTTTGAAAAGCGTCTATTTTCTGTAATTGATGGATACCGATGGATGCACAAATATCTGGCATGTTATATTTATAGCCCGGTTCAATAACTTCATAATACCAGGCGGGTATTTTAGATTGATATCTATCAAAAGCGTCTTTGCTAATGCCGTGGAGACGCATTATTTTTGTTCTTTTTATGATATCTGGATCTCTGGAGACTAACATGCCTCCTTCTGCTGTCGTCATGGTTTTATTCGCGTAGAAGCTGAATACGGTGACATCGGTGTCTAGCGTGCCAATTTTCTTTCCCTTGTATAAAGTCGGAAATGAATGGGCGGCATCTTCAATTATTCGTAGATTAAATTTTTTAGCTATTGCAATGATGGCATCCATATCACAGGATAAACCTGCGAAGTGTACTGGCATAATTGCTTTAGTTTTGGCGGTTATGGCTTTTTCTATTGCTATTGGGTCAATATTCAGGCTGTCAGGTAAAGAATCAACAAAAACAGGGTGAGCTCCTAAATAACGGACAACTTCTGCTGTTGCCGTAAAGGTATAGGTAGGGACAATGACTTCATCTCCCGGCTGGATACCAATGGCTTCCAATGCTAAATGTAATCCCGCCGTTGCTGAATTTACAGAAATTGCTTCAACACCAGAACCTAAATATTGGGCAAAATCTTGTTCAAATCTTTTGGCTTTAGGTCCGGTGGTTATCCAGCCGGTTTTAAGTGAGTCAATGACTTCATCAATTTCGGATTGTCCAATTTCAGGTAATGCAAAAGGAAGGAATTTATTATTCATGATTGATTATGGCCTTTATGAAATTGTCAGCTAATACGGAATAAGCGTGATTTTCTAAAGCGTAAATTTTACCTTTTTGCCCCATTTGGTTTAATTCGTCAGTGGATAATTCACTGAGTTTTAATAAAGCCTGAGCAATCTCTTCTGGCTTATCTGATTTAATTGTAATACCGCAATTCACGTCAGAGACGGGATCATTGCCGGCGTCAATTGCACATAAAATAGGTTTGCCTGCCATCATGTAATCAATAAGTTTATTGGGGCTGATGCCAAATCTGAATAATGATTGCTTTTGTAATCCTATATAGGCAATGTCAATTTTATTGAGTAGTGTTGGGATTTGAGTTTTGGGGATCGGATCAAAGAATATAATGTTATTTATGCCTAGTAATTTAGATTCCTCAATTAAATTATCCTTTTCAAGGCCCGTGCCGACTAATAAGAATGTCATCGGTTGATCATGAAGAAGTGAAGCGGTTTTGAGTAATTTTTCTAGTGCATTTGGGCGGCCGTGGGCGCCGCTATAGCATACAATTTTATGCCCTTTATTTTTTTCAGTTACGATAAGTTTTTCGAGTGAACTGTTTAACGGAGTAGGTTGATTTATCCAATCCTCTACAACCACGCCATTAGGGATAATATGTAATTTATTGAGATCTAATCCATGTGCTTTCGTATGTTCTTGTACATTAGGAAGCATGGAAATAACTATATCCGCATATTTATAAGCCGCGTTTTCAGCAAGTTGGCATAATTGAATAAATGGATGTTTAGGTGACATTCCACCTAGTTCTATGGGTGAGAGAGGCCATAAATCATGGAGTTCAAAAACCAATTTTGCATTGGCTTTTTTGGCAAGCCGTTTTGCCACCCAGATATCCATTGGATATGTACTTGAAGCAATAACAACATCTGGTCGATATTTTTTGACTAAGTTATGGCTATCAAGCCAAATTTGCCGTAAAAAAGAGAAAATATTTTTGACTCTGGATAATCCGTTTCCGTTGTAGTTCGGGGTTGGATACCAGATATATTCTAATCCGTTAATATTTTCGGTGGTTTTTTTATTATCTATTAGTTTGGGTTGTTTGGTCCGTACATGAGAATAAGAGGCTGCGAGTAGGGTAATATTATGTCCCGATTTAACCCATTCTTGTCCTAAATGATATGGGCGAAATTCCATCCCAAGATCCGGTGAGCCGGCATAGTGGTTTATATAGACGATATTCATAGTAATTTTTCTAGTTCGTCAGCAATTCTTGTCGCAGCGATACCACCACCATACATGGATTGAATCGAGTCCATATTAATTCCAATCATGTCATGCACGGCTTGGGTTATTTTTTTATTTTCCGCCTCCGAGAGTTTATTTACGCCCGCTGCAATTAATTCTACCCATTCAGTTTGATCCCTCACGGTCACACAAGGTTTCTTGAAGAAAAAAGCCTCTTTTTGGAGTCCACCGCTATCGGTAATAATCAGGGAGGTGTTTTTAAGTAGCCAGATCATCTCTAAGTATCCGACTGGCTCAATTAAATGAACATCTAAATGTAAGTTGTATTGTGCTAACATTTTTTTAGTTCTTGGGTGAATTGGCATAAAAACAGTAGCAATTCTTTCATGTATGTCATTTAAAGCGTTTACTATTTCAGTTAGACGTGCCTGATTGTCGGTATTTTCAGCACGATGGAGCGTGGTTAATATAAAGTTCTGTATCGCATCCAGCCCATCAGGTTTTTTCGCCATTTGGCTAAAATATAAGGCGGCATCTTCCATCACATCACCGACTTTTTTGATATTAACGGGCTTTGAACCGAAGCCTTCTTTTTGTAGGTTATTGACGGCAGTGTCTGTTGGACAAAAGAGAATTGAACTCACATTATCGGTTAATATTCTATTGATCTCTTCGGGCATCTGCATATTAAAACTACGCAGACCGGCTTCAACATGGATAATGGGAATATGTAATTTAGATGCGGCTAATGCGCCCGCTAAAGTCGAGTTTGTATCACCATATACCATAACGGCATCCGGTTTTTCTATGATAAGTACTTTTTCAATTTCGATGAGCATTCTACCTGTCATTTCACCGTGTGAGCCACCGTGAATATTGAGCGTGTAATCCGGTTTGGGAATGGCTAAGTCATTGAAGAATACATCAGACATATTAGTGTCAAAATGTTGACCTGTATGAATGATAATTTCTTTAAATTTTTTATTATCTTTTAAGGCAAGAGAAACAGAGCTTGCTTTAATGAATTGTGGTCTGGCGCCTAATACGGTGATGATTTTTTTCATATCGATTAACGTCCAATTTGTTGATAAAATTTGGTTAGTTTATTTTGTTCAATATCCCAATTGTATTTTTCATTGACTGCCAAGAGACCATTGTTACCCATTTCTTCTGCTATATCAGGGTTATTTGATAAGTAATCTATCGCATCAGCTATTTGCTTAGGGTTTAATGGATCGACACAAATGCCACAATGGTTTTTTACAACAATATCTTTCCATAATGTGAAATTTGAAGCGATAACAGGGATGCCGGCACTCATATATTCGAATATTTTATTGGGTTGGGCATCAATATGATTGGGGAGTGGGTGATATAGAACGATACCCGCAATAGATTTAGATAAAAGTTCCTTGGTTTCTATGCGATTTAAAAATCCCAGTGCATCTATTTTGTGCCAATTTTTCATGTTTTTTATTTTGTTCTCTAAATCTGTGTCAGAAAAATTGCCCGCTAATTTCATTTTTGTATTCGTCGTGAGGTGAGAGAGGGATTCAACCATCTCGGCTATACCTCTAATGTCGGAAATGCCGCCGACATAGCAGACTTGTTTTTCTTTTTCATGCCAGTTGGCATGCTTATTATGTAACTCACCTAATATGGGATAGTTATTAATGTCTATGGTGTTGTGATTGAGTTTTAAGAATTTGTCTCTTATTGATGGTGTGGCGGTAATAATGCCATCAAATTTAGGTGCAGAATACTTTTCGTAGAGGGTAAATAATTTAGAGATAATCACTCGGGTAAATTTATTTAAATAAGGTTTGCTAAAAATTTGTTTAGGGACATCTTCATGGGCATCAAAAATGACTATTTTACCTTTCTTTTTCAGTTTTAATCCAATAGGGATGAGTTCCGGATCATGAAAATGATATAAGTCAGCGTCTAATTCTAATGCTTTTTTATAAACTTTATCGGTTGTTTTAAAGATTCTATTTAATCGGCCGGGTAATATACCGACATCAATGATAGTAATGTTATTTTTGATTTCATTATCTTTACCATCTGCGACAATAAGCGAGACCTCATGTTCTTTTTGTAAGGCAGAACATTCTTTTAGGAAAATACGGATGTCGAAACGTGAATGTACCGAGGTCATGTGTGTAATTTTCATAAGGATATTTTGTTAGTTTTTGTAGGGAATAAAAATAATAATATGCTTAATGCCAGCAGCCCATAGGTCAGTAGCAGTGCTGTAATTGCTGAGTTTGATATTGTGTATACAAAGGGTAGATAGAGTGTCGTTGAAAATTCAAATGGAACCTTTTTTGAGCTCAGGTTCATGGCAAAGATTAATATATTAAATATAAAAAAGTTTATTATTAAACCCAGTGTACCGTATCTGGCGATACCGTCTCCAATAAAGCCAGTATTCGCTGAACCTGAGGTGCCATAATAGATTTGAGAAACTATTTGAGGCGCTTCTGTCGTAAATTCACTATTGTTGTTGTAAATATAATCATAAAAGTAATAAGTATTTAATGTTGGTGTGAAGAATACTCTGCGTAGCCAATGTATCAGTGGGTCATAAAAATCGAAAATAAAATATAATATCCCGGCGGTCAGGAATAAATAGAGAATGATATTTATCACCGAGTTACTTATCGATCTTGTTCCTTTTATATAGAAGAATAGAATGATAACGGCAAGATTCATGAATGCTATGCTTTTTAATCCTGAGGAGCTGTAGATTAAATAGGAAATCATAATGCTTATTGTAATGAGGACATATTTAATCGGGCCTCTGATATAGAGTGAAGCTAATAATAGTAATGGTGAGATAACATATCCCCCATTGGTGATGATGTACATAGTGAGTAGCGGCGTGTTGTCTTTAAAGTGCTGTCTCACGGAATAAACTTTAAATATATTAGGGGGTATTAAACTTAATCCAGGATTACTCATGACGAATAAGAGTACAATAATACCACATCCTATTATCAGTATTTTATATAAATCCCACGGGATTTTTAGTTTTGGCATGGTTATTCTATCTATTATCCGAAAGAATAATATAGATGAGAAAAATAATATGTTTATTGTGCATACGAAAATGATTGAATAGACAGAAGCTGAATTAATCAGTGGGAATATAATTGATACCGGTATAATGTAAGTGATATAGATTAACCATAAAAAAACCATCACGGGATTTTTTTGGTTGTTGAGTAAAATGAGTGGTAAAAATGATATCCAACAGAAAAAAATACTTAAGTAACCTTGTGGGGTAATATTATAGCCTCTTACCTCATGGAATGTATCTAATATAAGTACTGAATTCAGGTAGATAATAACCTGATAGATAAATATTTTCAGGATTATTTTAATATTATTTTGCATTTTTGCTGATAAAAAAGTAAATGGATGATAATACTAAGATAGACAGGAAATACATAGTGATGAATTGATAGTATGCCCAACTCGTAGGGCCATGTTTTATGTAATAATACCCGCTATTAGCGGCGGAGTTATTCCAGTTGTTATATAAGTCTATTATTTCTTTATTTTTAAAATTTTGATTTCTATCTATCAGATCTTTTAAAAGAAGGGTATGTATTTTATGATATTTAATGTTGCTTGGATTGCCAATTAAATCATAGCTGGACCATTCATTTTTTATGTCGAACTTAAATATATTATGACTGATTGATTGATATAATTTATCGGATATTTTGGTGTTTTCATCTATATTTAGATAATTTTCAAAGGATTCAATACCATAAGTAGAGTAGACCATGCCGTTTAATACAAAAGCTAATTGATCCGAATTGGCTTGAGGATCAACATACTCTTCAATCCAGGGCATATTATCTAATGTTGTTAAACTTCCGCCTTTATGGATAGGCGCGAGTGATGATTGATATAGTAATTTCGACGTCAGCAAATATTTATCATCACTAAAATAGTCATAAGCTCTTAATAAGAGAATAATGGCATAGGCATCGGTTAGCCCAGACCACCAAGGGGCATAGAGTTTATTATTTTTGTAGCCTTTATATGACCAATCAAAATCATATAAGTAATGACTTTCACCATGAAATGATTTTATATTATTAAATAACCAATCGGCTGAAAATTTAAAATTAGTCATTAATTCATTTTGATTGAATTGAGGTGGCGGTACATTCCATCCGGGTAAGGATGAATCGGTTCGCCATAATATATTGGCGTTATCTTGATTTAAGCCTAAAGAAGAGTATATCAGGCCATAGTGAACAACATAAAATGGGGATAAGAATGGCTCTGGAATATGAGGTGAGTGAGATAAAGGAAAGCCATTGCTATTAAATTCGCGTTGCGTGAATTTCCCTTTCATGACTAAGTTTCTCACATTGCCATTGAATTCGTCTAGCTCATAAGCATATTTATTGAATGTATAGCTGACAATCATCACGATAATGATATAGGGAATTATTTTTATTATGATTTTCTTCATGTTAACCTTATTGACGCATGAAAGATAATTTTAAAATATAAGCCGTACTTGTCATATAGAGAACAAAACTTGTGAGTGAAAATAATAATAGGGTAAGGTAAATATCGCCTAATAGATATCCAGTAAGGAGGGCGATTAATCTTAATATAATCGATGTTGTCTGAATAAATAAATTGCTTTTCTGATGTTCATAAATGGATAAATATACCGATAACGATGAGTATATTATTTGCCCGCATAAGTGTGGTATTAAGCATAATAGATATTTACCTGATTCTCGCCACTCTTCACCGAAGATAAAGGTTATGATGGGTATGCCCGTGAAGTATGTCACTATAGCAAATAAAATAGCAATCAGTGTTAGGCAATAAAATGTTTTTTTTATCTTTAAGAAAGGTGTTATAAGCGTGTCTTTTAAATATCCTTGTAATATAGATGAAACGGTTTGGGATAATAGTGTAATTGGGGCTCCTGATATTCTGGATGCAATTAAATAAAATCCTGCCGATTTTAGCCCATAGGTGGACATGATAAATAATTGGGGCAGTTCATTACTCAATGTGTTAATTGAAGCCGCAGGAAAATCATAAACGGGAAATCGATAATATTTCTTAGCCAGTAGTCTTATTTTTCTAATTTCATGTTTGCTGATAATTAAACGATATTTGGATCTTTTACTTAAAAATAGAACACCTAATGATTGGCCTAATATTTGGCCTAAGATGAGACTGCTTGCGCCTAAATGGGCAATGCCGCCAATGATTTGGGTGCTAATCATGGCAACGGTTTGCGTTATTTTAGTGATAGAGAGTGCATGGTATTGTTTTTCTCTTATACTATTGAAACTCACTGCTCGATAAAATCCATAAGTGATAATACCTAGCGGGATATAGTATATATAGTTTCCTATAATTATTTTTTCTGGTGTATTAGATATTGCAAAAACAGTGATAACGATTAGGCTAATGGTTATTGGAATAATGCAAGATAATGTGACTAATGAGTTAATTTCACGACTTTTCCCTGATGAACTTATTGAAAATTCATATCGAAGACAAGCACCTACGGCAAAAACACTTAAAAGCGATGAAAATGAAGCGTAAATACCTAATTCTTCCGGTGAAAATAGTCTTGTTAATACGGGTGTTGATAGTAATAATAATATCTGGCTGAATAATGATGAGAGTAATAAGCCAGATATATTCCTCAATAATTTATGATTCATGGATT
>NZ_JAJAFZ010000159.1:0-2149 GCF_025384895.1 Photorhabdus kayaii | reverse complement strand
TTTACCCCGACCGGAACAAGTCATACCGGTCCTGTCACGGCACGATAAGGCCGCACAAGTGCGCAGTATCACGGTCTTCACCGTCAAACAGCAGTTCATAGGCGAACGTCAGCCCGCGCCGGTGCAACAACAGGTATTCCATTTCAACCAACCGGGCGAGATGGATTTTCAGTTGCGTATCGCCCCACTGCACCGTGTCGCGCAACTGTTTGCGGGTAAAAATCATTTCATGGCGCGGCTGGCGGCTTTCCCGTATCCATGCCTGTATCAGCATGAGTAACTTGCGCGTCTGCGGCGGCATTTCATCGAGCGTGCGGCCTAATATCTCGTGCGCCAGCTGATTGGCGAGCCGGATATCGTCCTGGGTCACTTCGATGTAGTCCAGCTTTCGGCCGCGATGTTCGGTGGTCTTGATTTCCCGCTGGTACTGATGCAGCAGGGCAATGCTCTGGATGAGCGTCAGGTACTTCATATGGTCACGGCGGGTGCGGGTTTTGTCAGACATAAAGGTCAGCTGATGCGCATACGGATTGACCACATTTAACGGTTTCAGCAACCGCTGGGCGTTCTGGTGAAGCGCGGTGAGATAGTCCCGCTCGTTCTCGGCCAGTAACCCTTCGAGGGTTTGTTTGTGGCGCTGCAACGTATGGATGGCTTCGGTCTGCTCACGCGATTCATTCACGGTCAGCACCAGACAGCGATTTAATAACTCTTCATCCACATCAATGGCGGTGGTGGTTAACATCAGCATGACCGGCCCTTTCACCGTGTAGCTTTTGGTCACCAGATTGCCCGTGGCTTCATCTTTGCCCGTGCTCGCCATTGTCAGCTCGCCGTCCGACTGCAACAGCTTCAACGCATAGGCGGCCTGCCGCACCCCTTCTTCTTCGGCAATGGCAAGGATTTTATGCTGGAGATTGGTTTCCCCCAGATAGAACAGGCTTTGCCCGGTCATAGCGCTGTACTGGAGGCGTTCCTCTTTTGGTATCAGGTTCAGCACGGCGTCCATCAGTGACGATTTCCCGGCGGCGCTGCTGCTCTGTATCAGGACGGCTAAGGGTTTGGGCAGTTTACGGCTCACCGCCGCCAGATAGGCCGCCAGCAGATTGGTGGATTCGCCGACCACGCCACAGGCGGCTAAATCGGACGTGATGCGCCCGACCAGTTGCGGGTCTTGCAACAAGGCCAGCGCGGTCTGCTGTTCATCGGCACTCAGGGATTTGCCCGCCTGAACGGTTTCTCCGGCGGCCCACGAGCGTTGCTCCAGCACCAGTAATACCCGCCCCAGCTCACGCTTAATCAGCGTTTCCGGCAGGGCCAGCTCCTGAGTGGCCTGACGCACGAACCCCGCCCGGGCACGGGCGCTCAGGATATCGAGGCTGTCCACAAACAGCGCTCCGCTGTTTTTATCCACGACCTGCACATTGACCTTCATCACCGCCCCGATTTTCTGCGGTACGCCGCGCAGCCGCCATTCCTGCCCATCCTGCTGGATAACGATATCCCCGTTTTCTGCTAACGTGGTCACGACGCCCGGTTCGGGCACTAATGCCGCCGAAGAGACCGGCACGACCGCCGCAGTATTTGGGTCTGCCGGCGGCATTTTCGCCGGCTCACCGAGCCATTGTGCCGCCTCCAGTAACTGACCGAAGGCGTTTTCGGGGTTCGCCACCTCGCAGCTAAACCGATTGGCATCGCGGCCTTCGGGGAATACCACCCGCCAGACATCCAGCCCCGCCAGTTGCAGTGCTGCCGCCAGCGCGGCGGCGGCTTCATTGCCGGCTTTGTCATTGTCATAGGCAATATGCACCTGTCTGACACCGTGCTGTCGGAACGCCTGCCGGTGAGCGTCGGTGAAGCCGTGTACCCCATACGAACAGGTCACATGGCGATAACCCGCGCACCAGAAGGACATCGCATCAATCAGGGATTCACACAGAATAACCGAGGCCGAACCGGCCAGCCCCGCTTCATTCCAGACGCCGCCATGCGCGCCCGGCAGATACAGATGCAACGGCGTGCCTGCCCGCAGACGGTCTGTGATTTTGCGGCCATAGATTTCGTGTATCTGGCCGTGCATCCCGATAACGGGCACCACTAACGAGCCGCTGAAGTGTTCATGGCCGCTGTCACGCAGTAACCCGATTGC
>NZ_JAJAFZ010000158.1:0-2216 GCF_025384895.1 Photorhabdus kayaii | reverse complement strand
TTGCTGTACGACACAGAAACCGGGTTGAATGTTTCTTTTCATAATACTCTATTTGTTCCTGTGGTAGCTTTTAACATGTTGGTTCAACGTTAGGTAACATAACTTAATCAGATAATCGGATTATCTTCAATATATGATAAATGGGTTGCTAATCCCTACAGAGTGAGAATTCATAGGAGTTTAGGTGATGTATAGATTCAATCTGATTTTGTCTTTTAATGTTGATTAATTTACAATTCTTTCTGTCATAAAGGATAGAAATAGTGATAAGATTTTTTGTTATATATTTGGTCTGACTACAAGTCTTCAATATTTACATTTATATAAAATAATTAACGATTCATTACAATTCTTTTATTGAAATCAAAGGAAAATAACCCAGAATGAGAAATTAAATATATACCCTATGGATTTCAAGAGGGATCGCGACGGCAAGGGAGCGAATCCCCGGGAGCATAGATAACTATGTGACCGGGGTGAGTGAGCGCAGCCAACAAAGAGGCAACTTGAAGGATAACGGGTATAAAATAAATTAAGTAGGAGTAGGTATAGCTATGGCAAATTTCTCAATGATGTCCAACGTTAGATTCTATTGGTAACCGGTATCAGAGTGGATTTTAAAATCAGATTGCAGTGCTGAAATTCAATCATGGTCTGACTGTTATTTAGAACGAGCCTCTTAAATATATTTAGCATAATGAATAATGTTTTTTAATTAAGGCTATTATTGTTGATGTAAAAAATAATGCTCCACCTATATAAGTGGTAATGATATATATTTTTATCCAATGAGTTAAGCCGGAGGGTAGATTTGAATAAAATCATAAGATTCTTGGTGCATATATTTTCTATCAGGATGATTTGTTTTCATTTTTTTCCAGTTAACAGCCTGTAGAAGAACATAATGACTTGAAACTGATCACGCATCCTTCCGAAGCGTTGTATTGTTATGCTTGTTGGTAAATAAAATCCTTCTTCTATATATAATTCAATAATTTTATCCATCTTTTTTTGATTTATTTTGTAAATGGCTATTGATATAACGAGAAGAAGAATAGAGGAGATGTAAATTATAATTAAAATGATAAGAGTAATTTTGTTCATATTAATATCACATTGAGTATTTAGTATGATTAAGCGTATTTTTGAAATAGGTATATTGCCATTGTTATAAAGAAAAATGCCCCCCCTATATTAATGGTGATGAAATATACTTTTATCCAATGAGTTAAACTGGAAGGTAAACTTTGAATAAAGTCATAAGATTCTTGTGGCATATATTTACTATCAGGTCTATTTATTCTTATTCTTTTTCCTGTCAATAATTTATAGAAAAATACGGCAGGATAAATTTGACCATGAATACCCATGAAATGACCTATGTATGCTCCTGTTGATAAGCAGAAACCTTTTTCCATATATAAATAAATAATTTTATCCATCTTTTTTTGATTTATTTTGTAAATGGCTATTGATACAATGAGAAAAAGAGTGGAGGAGATAAAAGAAATAAGTAAAATGATAAAAGTGACTCTATTCATATAGAAATCCCATAAGGTAAATTTTGAATAAAGTCATAAGATTCTTGGTACATGTATTTACTATCCTTTTCATTGATTCTCATTCTTTTCCCGGTGAGCAGCGTATAGAAAAATATTGCAACCTGATACTGACCATAAATACCCAAAAAACGGCCCATTTTTGCTCCTGCTGACATATAAAGTCCAGCTTCTGTATATAATTCAATGATTTTATCCATCTTTTTTTGATTTATTTTGTAAATGGCTATTGATATAATCAAAAATAAAAGAGATAAGAAAAGACATATTGTCATTATTAAATCCAATATGCTCATAGTTAATTTCCTATAAACAAATCTACGATAGATTCAGCAGCCCTTTCTCCGATTTTACTGCCAATATAACCACCAGATAAACCGCCGCCTGCTATGCAAACTCCAGCCGCTAATCCTTCAGTTGCAATCCCAAGAACAACACATGCTGTGCCTGCTGCAATTCCACCGTAATATCCTCCCCAAAAGCCCAGGCTTGTTCTACCAGCAAATTTACTATATTCCTTGATCGCTACTTTTTCACATTTTCCTGCTTGCCCATAATTACAGGCATCAATAACTTGCCCGGTGGTATCAACAAAATCCAGACCAATGGCAACTCGGCCACCATATTTCATCCATTTAATCATTTTTTCACTTTGTA
>NZ_JAJAFZ010000157.1:0-2248 GCF_025384895.1 Photorhabdus kayaii | reverse complement strand
GCCACCCGCATAGCGGGTGGTTTGCTCTAGCCCTATAAGGGCATATTACCGACTGCGCCTAAATGACGCCCTTTCTCTTCGTTCAAGCTAAGTGTCTTTGCTTCTTTGGCTTACCCCTTGAAGGGGTCTTCATGCTCTCGTGTACTTAACTTATCCTGCATTAAATCTGACTTTTCTTGCTCTCTGATGTATTTTCGGATTGTGACTTCATTTAGCCCTACCGTACTCACGTAGTATCCTTCTGACCAAAACTTCCTATTGCCAAACTTGTATTTTAAATTGGCGTGCTTATCAAATATCATCAATGCGCTTTTACCTTTTAGATATCCCATAAAACTTGAAACACTTATTTTAGGTGGGATACTCACCAGTATATGGACGTGATCTGGCATGAGATGCCCTTCGATGATTTCTACTCCTTTATACTGACAAAGGTCTCGTAAAATCTCACCTATCCTCGAACGGATACGGGTAAAAATGACTTTTCGTCTGTATTTCGGCGAAAAGACGATGTGGTATTTGCACAGCCACTTTGTATGTGCTGAGCTTTGTGCTTTAATTCCCATAAACACCTTTCCTTATTTGAGTTACGTATATTAGCTTGAACATCTATATCGTAACGGAAAGGTGTTTTTCTTGGTATAACCCTTGATTTCCACCCGCATAGGGGGTGTCGCAAAAGGGTTGAGGTCACTTTTTCAAGCATCAAGTTAAATTCAATCACTGACTTTGGGCAGCCTGTTATTTGTATGGATAACAGGCTAAAAATAATCCCTAATATCAGAGCCACCGCTCTTGATAAGTTATAGGCCATTGCATGCAGGGAAAACTCCAGCTTTACCGCTGACAATCCCTTACGCCGAAAGCGTTCCAGTCTCTGAATTCCCCGTAATGCCGAAAATACCGGTTCTACCAGGCTCTTCCGTTGACTCAATATCTGTTTTGACTCCGGTCGGGCCATATGCAAACGAAGTGTCTCCCGCCCTTCATCTTCCGGATAACGTTTTATTTTTCTTCCTCCTTTAGCCTTTGTGCAGCCCGCTTTCTTCGGGCATCCGGCACAATTGTCAGCGCGATAAACCCGATAGGTCCGCGTTTTTTCAGTGGCTTTCACTGTACTTTGCAGGGACAATTGGTGATGAGCAGGACAAATATAGCAATCTTGCTCAGCATCATAAGTAAATAAGGATTTAGGATAGATTTTTCGGGTACGCTGTCGGTCTGAATTTTCTGTACAAAACAGCAAGATCTGATGTTTCTTCGCCTCAGCAATCACATCGTCATGGAAATAACCGGCATCCAATAACAGCTTTTCCGGGTGACCTCCCGAGATAGTGAGATTCTGCGCCAATAACGCGGCCATCACTTGGGTTTCACTGGAGGGGGCGACCGTTTGAGCGACGATAATACGTCTGTTGTTGACTAAAACAGACGGTTTATAGGAAGTTGAAAATCCTCTTCCCCGCTTGAGTTTCTGGACGACGGCTTCGGGTTCTGTTGGATTGATACGCAGTTGGCTGGCATCCTTCCCTTTTTTTTCGCGATTTTCTTGTCGGCGCCGTAATACGTTGGCTCCCTGTTCCAATTGCTTTATGCGTTTTTCTGTCTGCGCTGTGGCAGGGGTAGCCGTGAGAGTATTTTTTTCACGTGAAATCGCTTCCTGAGTTAAAAGGTGGTAATGAGAACAGGCCGCCTCTATCACTGTCCCGTCACCGGCCAGGCACGAGCCGTCCGAACGACTGCGGTGCAAAATGGATAAGGTCAGTGCCTTAAAAAACGGTCCCGTCAGGACGGATTGGTGCTGATAAATAAAACGCCCAAGACTGGCATGATCGGGCGTAATTCCCTGGCTGACAAAAATACAGCCTAAATCTAAACGCGCAAGTCGTTCAAGTTCTCTGAGCGAGCAGTGTCCTTTCATGATCCCATAAAGCAGGATCCCCATCATGGAGCGTGGAGAATAAGGGGCTCTCCCTGTCGAAGCATAATGGCGTTCAAAGGGGCCCCAATCTTGCTCATCAAGAATGTCAGCAACAATAAATGCGCAACGCTCCCCCATTTGCCTGAGATAATCAGAAAGGGAAAGGGAGCCATCCAATACAGGTAAGTGCTGAGCTTTGACAAACTGACGTTTGGTGTAAGCAGACGGTTCCCGTTTTCGAATGAATAAGGTCATAAAAGATCTGCGCCTAAAGGAAGAGCGCAGATTTTAATGGATAACATGACCTTTTGCGACACCCTCTTTATG
>NZ_JAJAFZ010000156.1:0-2367 GCF_025384895.1 Photorhabdus kayaii | reverse complement strand
CGTCACGCCTTCCGTTTGTATCACCCAGTCCAGCACCGACCCCGCTGCGCCACAGCCAAAGCAGTGATACAGGTTCTTAGCCGGCGATATCACCATTGAGGGCGTTTTCTCGTTATGGAACGGACAGCGCAGCACATAATCCTCACCGCGTTTTTTCATCGTACGGCCTTGCTTACGCGCCAGCCCCAGCAACGAGACGGACTGCTTTAAGTGGGTTAAATCGGTATCGGGAATGCGGGCCATAAAAAACCTCGTCTGTAAAAAGCTGTCAATAACCGTTTGATGTTTTTATTAGATACCTTATACTGTGTTTATGTCAACCCTTATTAGAAAGGCAGGTTACAGTATGGAGACGACAACTTTATGGTTTATACCGATGAACTTTCCTGCCAGATTGATACAACTTCGCAAGGCGGCTGACTTGACACAACAGGCGCTGGCTGACAGTGCATCTCTTCATGTTAACCAGATACGCCGTTATGAAGCGGGGTCGGCTCAACCCACCTTAGACGCCCTGATACGGCTGGCTAAAGTGCTGCATGTTTCTCTTGACGAACTGGTGTTTGATGACCACGAACGCGGCCCATCTGATGATTTAGCGTTACAGTTTGAGGCGGTGAGTGGTATGCCGGAGGAAGAACGTAAGATTATCAAGGCATTACTGGATGGAATGATTTTGAAGTACCAGGCTAAACAGATCACTGAGCGCGGCTGAAGCAGGCGGTAACCTGCAACAACCGCTGACCACAACCAACTATACGAGGTAGTTAATTATGGCTGGACGCGATAATAAAACAATTCGCCGGATTTCCCAAGCAGAGCGTTTTGGGAAAGTGGCGACGAACAGTATTTCTTTAAAGGGAAAATGGTTGCAGGAGGCAGGGTTCACTCCTGGGATGCCGTTAAAGATACGGGTGATGCCGGACTGTATTGTGATTACGGCGCAGAACACGCTGGAGTTGTGGCAATGTCTGGAAGGACTGAGCATAGAGCCGTTTAACCCCAGTGCCGCGGTTGACTGGATTAAGTATTATCCTGGCGGACTGAGGCTGGCGGTGTAGGGTAAAATAACGGCCCCGGCACAGAGCCGGGGCGGGTTCTAATCATCATATTTAAAATCTATGTTGATTTTCATTTTATCCAGATCAACCGTGATTTCACATCCTGACCAAGCGGGCAAGCCATTAGTTAGATTATTTTCTATATAATATTTTCTCAGTTCTACTAGAGTCTCTATTAATTTACCATCGACATCTGGGCTATTTGGAACAAACCATTTCTTTTCGCCAAGGTTATCAACATAATCAAATAAAAATTTTGCATGATCATTTTCAGGAGATAGTTCTGCGTCCAGAAAGATCTTAATTGCATTTTCTGGAGCAGCTTCATATAACACTTTTCCTATTCGGGAGTAAATTTCGTCATCAGTTGTTCCCATTATTTACCTCCTGGCGCATTCTTAAATGTTTCTCTAATAGGACGTCCATTATCGATCTGATAAGTTACAGTGATTTTATCAGGTCTAACGCTGTTTCCTATATATGATGGCTCTATCTTCACATTAACTTGTTTCCCATCTTTTAGAGCATTAGCCCAATTGTTCTCCATTTTTTTCCAGGCACTTTTATTAAGGTTACCATTCATTGGAACAATATTGAGCTTTTCACCAGGCCCATTAAAAATACTGGCGATTAAATGGCCGCCTTCATCACCGGCATTTCCACATTTACCACCTTTACATTGTTGATACGTATTACGATCATTCTTCGACCAAGATAGGGTGGCATCCACATTTCCCGTTCTTCCTAATGAGTCAGTATGATAAGTCTTGTTCCCATCCACATGATAGACCGTATTCGGTTCGGGTTTGTTCAGGGCCTTATTCCATCCGCCTTTCTTACCGGAGTCTACCACAACAATGTTTTTCTCTGCTGCCGTATTGCCGGGCTTGCCTCCTCTGCCCATACCACCGGTAACAGCCCCCAGTGCAGCCCCCGCTAAGATTTCTGCTTTCTGTTTATCCAGACCATACTGTGTCTCAAGTTTCTGCGCAAATTCAGTGCTGGTCACAATCCCTGATTCATCGATTTGCTGCATCAGCAAAACAGACAGGTCATTCTTCATACTCCATGGTATATCTTCACCCAGAGCTTTATCGATCGCCTGATGAACCAACATACTGTTGGCTGGGATATCACCGTATTTCTCTTTGCAGGCAGCAGGATCTGACGCACAGGTAACAATTAATTCATTACGCTGTTTCAAACTCAGATCTTCCATTTCTTTTACGATCTGCTGGCAGTCACCGCGTCCCTCACACCCTTTTGCCCTGGCCGCAAAATCCGTTATCTGGTCAGCACTCAAAAA
>NZ_JAJAFZ010000155.1:0-2373 GCF_025384895.1 Photorhabdus kayaii | reverse complement strand
CGGAGGTTACAGGTCAGGTTGCGCGGGTCATTGACCGTCAGCACCGGCCAGCATTCCGGCTCGCCCCAGGTGAGCAGTCGTCCTGCCCATATCAGCTCCCCTGCCTCGGTCAGAATTTCCCGCACGGTCCCCTGGTGATCACTCACCACATAGTATAGCTGGCCTTTTTCAAACCGGGCCGAAGGGGTCAGGGCACCCGGCTCATACAGCCAGTGAATGCTGTGCGCATAATCAACGGTGCCGTCAGCCCGGACCGGCGTCTCTTCAATCAGCTGCTCGCCGCTCCACAGGTAATCATAGCCGATTTTTGAAAATCTTATTTAGCAGCATATTTTTCCAAAAGATACCTAAATTTTGTTATCAAATCTGTCCAATATTTATATGTGACATCCTTGATATAATAATCACCTAACCATCTGGGATGACACCGAGATAATAAATCATTTATAGATATAGTTTTTTCATCTTCACTTGTACAATTACTCAATATAATATATGTAAGTTTCCTAATATCATCTGCTTCGTCTTGGTAACATGAATCAATCAGGTGTTTGCAGATAATTTCGCTACATTCTTTAATATTCATAATAACTTTGTGGCTCCTGAATATTTACCACCTGCGGTAACAACTTGCCATCCACCGCCCGTTTTATCAGCTCCCCATTGAAGCTGTGGTGCTACTTTACCTTCTAATAGAATTTGATTTCGTGTTAATGCTACTTTTCCTTCATATGAAGCAGAGTTATTCGGTGGTAAAGCTAATTTTGAACGCCGTTCGGCGGAGCTTATCCCAGCAGATCCCCTAGTTACATAAACTTGAGATGCACTTCCTGGAGTATGTTCAGTTATAACGAATACATCATCTTGTTTCCCACGAGAAGCATAAATTTGTCCATCAAAACTATTAATTGTATCGTGCTGTATTTGTTTGTTCAGTCCTCTACTTTTCAATAAATTTCGTGCAGAATTTCGTGATAGTGGAATTTTTTCTTCAATATTATTTCTTGGACACCCCGCTAACCCCAGAGGATCAATCCAATTCACCGGATCATGGACATAGCTGTACGGGTTAAATCCGCCACTAAGATTCAAAGGGTCCGGCGATAAGTACTGGCCTGTTTCCCTCTCGTAATAACGGTGCCGATTATAAAATAAACCGCTTTCCGTGTCTTCATATTGGCCACAAAACCGGAGATTACACGTCAGGTTCCGGGGGTCATTGACCGTCAGCACCGGCCAACATTCCGGCTCGCCCCAGGTGAGTAATCGTCCGGCCCATATCAGCTCCCCGGCTTCGGTCAGAATTTCCCGCACCGTTCCTTGGTGATCACTCACCACATAGTATAGCTGACCTTTTTCATGCCGTGCCAGCGGCGTGAGGGCGCCCGGCTCATACAGCCAGTGAATGCTGTTCTCATACCCGACGGTGCCGTCCGCATACACCGGCGTCTCTTCAATCAGCTGCTCCCCGCTCCACAGGTAATCGTAGCCGATTATCGCGGTCGGTTTCACCGGCGGTCCGGCGGTGTCCTCCTCTTTCCGCTTGCTAATCCGTCGCCCGAAAGCATCATAGCCATAGCGCCAGCGCGTGCCTTCCGGGCTGATAACCCCGGTCAGCCGGTCTTGCGCATCCCAGCGGTAGCGCCAGGTCCGCGGCCGGTAGCCCCGTCGCTGCTCGGTCTTCTCTGTCCGTCGCCCGTTTTCATCGTAGCGATAAGCGCAGGCCCCGTGCTGAATCACCCGCCCCGCCTGCTGGGTGTGGTAGCTCTGGCGCAGGTCTTCACTGAGTCGTTCCGGTACCCGTTTTTGGTAATGCAGATGCTGGCCGGCATCATACACAAACTGTTCGTCACAGGCTCGCGGCCCGCCAAACTGGGCGGTCACCACCTGGTCATTGGCATTGTAGCCGTAGCGCGTCTCGTCCCAGCGGGTGTCTTCAATGCAGGCCACGTTGTAGGCCGGGGTGTAATGCCAGTGGCGGGTGACCGCGCTGCCCCGCGGCGGGAAATGCGGGTCGGCCTCGTACAGCGTCTGTTTAAACCAGTCGGAGCTGCGCCCGGCGGTCTGATGGGCCAGCAGCCCGACCGGGGTGTAAGCCTGTGACTGGATAAAACCGGCGGCGCTTTCCCGCGCGATTTCCCGGCCCAGCCCGTCATGCTGCATCTGCAACGGAGCATGGCCGTCAAGCTGCCACTGCATCAGCCGGCCGTTAAGGCCGTAGTACCAGCTGACCGCGGGCTGGGTGTCCACCTGGCGGCCGGTGGGCAGGCCGCTTTGCGGGTCCCACTGATGGCTGACGACACGCCCGTTAATTGTCTCTTGGGTCAGGCGGCCGGCCTCATCGTATGCAAACGCCACCACCGCGTCCGGGTT
>NZ_JAJAFZ010000154.1:0-2467 GCF_025384895.1 Photorhabdus kayaii | reverse complement strand
GAGCCAGGGCAACCGCCTGAGCATCGATGAGCGGCTTAATGCGTATAATTGGCATTATGTCTTGCGCCCCCGCGGGTCAGCATTAGCGGGTGTGGCGCACAAGGCTGACGCCTTCTGCTGTCAGCCGCTGAGCCAGTCCTCGGCAAAAACCCGTGTTCTTCTTTAGCTGCCGTGCCAACGTCCGGCCAACAACCCTGAAGGCAGGTCGGCCTGCGGCCTCCGCTCATTGACTTCCCCCCGCCCCAACCCTGCTGCACTGGCTGCGCTGGCTCACACTGCGCTGCGCTCCGTTGCTCGTCTCCGTGCTCGCCATCTCCGCCCCGTGCAGCCCCCGAGGGCTTCCCTGAACAAAATCGCGAGGTCATGCAAGGTCATGCGCAACCCGAAACCCTGGTGCCCCCGAGCGTCACAGGGGCGCCGCTTGCGGGCTCTCTGCCGCCCGCGCCCGCAGAACGGGCACCCGCCGCCCAAACAAGTTGGGCGACGTTCGCCCGTTGCCGAAAAAGGCGCTACCCTGACCAGAGCGCGGCGGGAAAAACCGGCGTTCAGGGGCGAAAAGCGCGTCAGGGGATTTTGGGTACGGCGGTGAACGCACATCGGAAAAAACGGGTTGTAACTGACTGAGTGGACAGGGAAAATCGCTGTTCTCTGGCTCACTTCGCAATGGAATGGGTTGTTGCGGATAATAATGCCCTGAGCTTACCCAAAGGAATGATGGATTACGGTCGGTCAGCATCCAGTCTGGCTACCGCGATGTTAAATGAAGGTAAATCTCTTCAAGAGATTTCAGCGGCATTGTCAAAACATGCCAAAGGTGATCACCCGGAAGGGCAAGATCCGGTAAGAGGGTTGTTAGTCGCTTGGGGGACAGGAATGTCCACGGTAGCAGCACCACTGTTACTACCATCAGGAGCAACAGTGGGAAGTATTTTTGCTGGAGGTATCATCAGTGGAACCGCTAATGTTAGTAATCAATTGACAAATGGCCCCGTGAACATGACTGACGCATTGATAGCCACGGGAACGGGGGCAGTAACACAAGGCAAAGGCTTTTGGTTTACAGAAATAGCGAGTATTACTGGTGCCTATGCAGGCGCTAAATTGCAAGGGAAAGATCCTTTATCGCCTGTAATTGGTGCAGGTATTGGTAACGTGATAGGTGCAGGGACCGGTAAAGTAGTTACTGATAAATTTAAACCTGTAGTATCAGGAGCTGTTGCTGAAGCCATTGGTGCGGGTTCTGGTGCAATAAGCTCTGAAGTTGCGGGCAGTACAGTAGAAGAGAAGTTAAATAAAAACTGGAGTAAAAAATGAAATCTACGATTGTTTTTTCTGACTCTATCCACTATTGCATAGTTATTTATTACAACCTTACTTATAAGATTTGTCGTCGGAATGATTGCTTATTATCAATTTGGCGAAATAGACTTTAGTCTTAATGATGTTATATATGCTGCTAAAGTGGGTATTGCAGGAGGGATACCTTTAGGTATTGGAGCGTCGATTTTAGCTAACCTAAAAGAAAGCAAAGAGAAATTTCCCCCTCCCGGTTCTTAGCTAATAAGAATTCTGGCCTTCTGGTCAGGATTGTTGTAGACAATAATCAGCTAAGCGTTGACCAGAATCGTTCAAGGAGTGAGGAACTGGTCAACTGTCAGGGGGATACCAGTTGTCGTTCTGTTGTCAGGGATAAGTATCGCCAAGAGGTAACCCTTTTTACTCAGAACATTGGTATCTTGGTGAAGTAGACAATAGATGCTAATACCTCATCGATGAGAAAGTTATCTTGAAAAATGCCGTTAAAGAGCGAGCTTCTTCGCGGTAATACGCAGTTTAAGGATAAGTGAGCATGATTGTATATATTCCGTTTATTTTGATGGTCTTGAGTCTGTTGGGATTTCTTGCCTGCTTCATCTATTTTGGCTTGAACAAAAAAGTTTCACTAAGAAGTGTAAAATCTCCGTTGCTCTTTTTTGATTTTTGTTTTTTTAATAAAAACAAACTTGCTAATTTTTCCATGATAATATTATTTGTTATTTATATGTCTGGAATTTTGTTTGAATTTATTAAAAATGAAAATTTAATTTCCTTTGCTGGTTATTTTATTGGAGTGTTTGCAATTCTTGTTTTTCTTATTCATTGCAGATTTTTCTCAAAAAGAAAATTTGCACATAGAAATAATATTGAATTCATAAAAGAGTTTGTTTTTGAAATGGAAATAAGCCTTCAAAATACGTCATTATGGTTATCTAGGTTATTTTATATTGTTTGGCTTTATTTGTTTTTTTCTACGTAATTGTTGTAGACAGTAATGCATTTAATATGGGAAGTCTGTTTGGTTATAAAGGAGGAGGAACTCAGTTTGATCTTATGGGGCAAAGGACCGATACATTTACTAATGAACGGGCTATTCAAAAAAATAGGAGAACAAAATGGTTATCTTAGTTAACAATAACAAGATTAATAT
>NZ_JAJAFZ010000153.1:0-2525 GCF_025384895.1 Photorhabdus kayaii | reverse complement strand
CCCACCGCGCGTTGGGTATTTCTGGCCTTTGAAGGGATCAACACCTTTGAATTTCAAGAACATAAAATGGTGACAGGAATGCAATCTTACCACCATGAGCTTTTGAGTTTATTAGGCGCACAATATAAAGCGGTTTATTCCTGAATTAGGTGCGGAATGAAGGGTTAATGTCACCACTAAGATTCAAAGGGTCCGGCGATAAGTACTGGCCGTATCATTATCGTAATCTGTCATTCCGCAGCTATATCTGTAATATACTGATTTAAAATCGTTTGTATAAAATTTATGCATTTGTTAATTCTTAATTAAAACAACAAATTATGAATGCGGTGCGGAATGTCGGGTAATATCTAAAGCGATTGTAGAGAGTGGATTAGCTGTCTGAACGAGTAATCCATAAGGCCGGAAGATCACTGAGATCTTTCCGGCTTTTTATTATTTACTTCAATTAAAATGATTTAAGCCATTCATAATGAAATTCTTTTTGTTCATCTGGATCAGTTACTAAATTTAAATCATCGAAATCAAATGTTTTGACTATATCTTCACGTGTGGCTTGTTTGCCTAATGTGCATTCATAGGCAACCATGCCTAAAGACATCTGTCTTGACATATTAGATGGATATACATTCCTTTTTGCACCTTTGCAAAGAAAGGTTATATCTTTTAACTCTTTCCTTGCTTTTAAAAAACAAGAGAAAAAATCAAAGTCACTAACTTCTACTCGACAAGTTCCATTTATGAGAATCTTCATGTGGCATTCAGAGCTGGATGAGGTAAGTAAATATAATTCGGCTTCCCCTTTATTACCGTTCTCTATTGTTTTAACTGTTATTTTTTTTATGCTCATTTCGGTCCATACCTTTGCGGGTTTAAGATACTATAATTAGCAAAATTACCAGAAGCATCAACAGGTGTTGCACCCAATATATTTTTAGGGCTAACTCCGCCAGGCACAGCAATTTCTAATTCTTTAGGGAATGGGGAATCTTTACCTAAAACGGCGTTTACATCTATGCCATTTTTCGTTTTCATAGCATATACATATCCATTCTCAGTATAAAATTGCGAGCCGTATTCAGCAGCCATATTAGGAGATTTTGTAGTGCTAATAAAATTACTAGGTGGGTCGTAATTATCTTTTGCATGTCTGTATAAGTCTGTGCTTATTCCCTGAGGCTGAAATCCTTCTTTGAAAACGACATCAGGTTCTCTGGAATCTTCCCTATAAGATACAATATCTGGACACTCTGTTAATCCCAGTGGGTCTTAGGGACTGCCCCGACACGACCATACTTTTTGGCCGGGATTTCTTATTTAATAACAACCTGTTAAAGAGCCACTCCGTCCCACTGCACTCACCGCCGCGAACCCAAAACCCCGATGTGCACTTTGCCGATGTTAGCTCACTTTTTCCCCGATGTCAGTGCCGGGTTTCAGCTCGCGTTGCCTGCGCCGCTGACGTGGGTTGTCCGGGTGCGGGCTGATAAGGCCGGAAGATCACAAGGATCTCTCCGGCTATTCATATCTAACTCAGTGATTATCGTTTTTATAAGAAATAGATATGTATGACATACCTGATCTAGTATCTGCTATAGACTCAATACTTCCCCATGGAAAATAAAGTTTCTCTGATGAACCAAATAGTGATTTTAATAAATCATCATTGATCAATTTATTTCTCATTTGGTTTTCATTGGTAAATACATTGATTTTATTTTCTATTTCCTTATCGAACGGAAGCAATTCAATATAAATGAGAAATTCATCCTGAAAAACAGCGTTGACAATATAATTTATATTAAAAAACAATACATTATCGATAGAGTAACGAATTCTATTTCCAAAAATATAAATTTTTTCTGGATTAAGCTCTGATGTTTTTTCTAGAAAAATATCTTTTTTAGTTAATGGATTAATTATTATTCCATTTAAATTCACATTACCATTAGCGTATATCATTTTAACTTCACCGAATATAAAGGTTCTAAAATTCCATCGTATTTTTTAATAACTATTTGAGGTAGTCCACCAGGACCAGCATGAGGGTTAGCTCTCACTATACCAAAGGCAGCAGGTGTATCTTCCAGAACTCTATAGGCTGTCATACCTGGCCTGTATCCGAAATCTTTATGAGGTATTACCTGTAATCCTTTAAACACACCTTCTTTAGAGTATCCACTCCTCTCAACCGCTCTAACGGTTGTGTAGAAACTTCCTTGGCCTGGTGCACCAGACATCAATATTGTGCCTTTCTTGACTGTGATATCGCGGAAACGATCAACGCCGGGATAATCGCCTTGTCCTTGCCAGCTTCTAGCAAAGTCTGATGGTGATTGAGATTCAGCCCCTGAACATCCCTCTAATCCGAGCGGGTCAATCCAATTGACCGGATCATGGACATAGCTGTACGGGTTAACGCCACCACTAAGATTCAAAGGATCCGGCGATAAGTACTGGCCTGTATCACTCTCGTAATAACGGTGCCGATTATAAAATAAACCGCTTTCCGTGTCTTCATATTG
>NZ_JAJAFZ010000152.1:0-2595 GCF_025384895.1 Photorhabdus kayaii | reverse complement strand
GCCCCGGCTTTGAGTTTTTTATCCGGCAGCCGGTAGCCGAGCGTGCGGTTGGCAAAGCCGAGTTTAAAGTGGCTGACCAGTTCGGGATGGTCGAGGCGGCGTTTTTTCAGGTACTGCTGAACCTCCGGGGACGTCAGTAAAGTCTGATGATAGAACTCAACCACCCGGGTTAATAATGCCTGCCGTCCGGCTTCTTCTGCCACGGAGGGAACCGCCGGCAGCGTTTCCACGGCGGGGTTGGCCCCCAGTGCTCCTCGCAGCCGTTCACAGGCATGACGCAGGCTGAGCCGCTCGGTTTTCATCACCCAGTCCAGCACGGAGCCGCCGGCATGACAACCGAAGCAGTGATACAGATTTTTGGCGGGTGACAGCACCATTGACGGGGTTTTCTCCTCATGGAACGGGCACAGCAGCACGTAATCTTTGCCGCGTTTAATGAGCTTTCGCCCCTGTTGCTCCACCACGGCGACTAAGGAGACAGCGGCTTTCAGGTGCTGTAATTCGGCTTCCGGGATGCGTGCCATAACAAAGATCCCCCCAAAATATGTCAAGATTTATTTTGCTTCGATATGCGATATATTATATATTCGTAATACGATAGTAAAGCAAGTCGTTTTTGGAACTCACCTTATACTTGGAGCATTTTATGGCTGATGTGATAGATGAGATTATGCAGACCGAAGAACAGCGCCGGGCATTCGGTAAACGACTCAAAGAGTTACGTAACCAACAGCGACGAACACAGAAGGAAGTTGCTGCCCTGATTGGCTTGCAACTTTCGCAGTACAACAAGTATGAGTCCGGGATGCACATCCCTCCGGCTGATAAATTGATCCAACTGGCTGAGTTGTTCACGACAACTATTGATTACTTATTGCTTGGCTCGCCTAACGAACAGATACCGATTAGCAACACGCGATTAATGGAGCGATTTAAAGCACTGGCCCAATGCCAGCCGGAAGAACAGGAGACAGTGATTAAACTGATTGATGCGGTGATTGTTAAGCACCGGGTTGAGTCGGCAATACGCCCTGTTGATCAGGAGAAGAATAACTAAGTCTAAAGTGATTTTTTAGCGCGGCGTTGAAGTGCAGCAACACAACAACGCCGCTCACCACAAGCAACTAAGAAGGAGTTGAATGATGGCTAAGGCGCATTCTAAAGCAGAAGCGGCGATAAATAAAGCTGTGAAAACAGAACGTTATTACACGGTGGGCTATGTGCCGAACGGGAATAAGGTCAACAACGCCACCCCGGCGATACATCTTAAGGGGCAGTGGCTGAGACAGGCGGGGTTTAATACTGGCGGCCAGATTACGGTGAAGGTGATGGATGGCTGTTTGGTGCTCATTCCTGACAGTGAAGCCACGCAACAGCAGCATCAACAGTACCAGCGGCAACAGGCCCAACTGCGGGAGATTAAGCAGCAGATGAGGGCACTGATAACCGGTTTTGCGGGTTAAGGGGAGAGCATGAGATGACGATAGCCATTGAACATTTGCAGGACATTCAGTTAACCCACATTGAAGCACTGGCCTTAGCACAACTGGTTAAGCGGCTGTGCTGGGCGGAGATACGGGCCTGTGCCGTGAATGACGAAGAAGCGTATCAGATCAAAGATGCGATTTCTAAGCTTCAATCCGCTCTGGCTTACCGTGGGTATTCACCAAGATAGATCATCAGAAGGCCGGAAGATCTCAAGGATCTTTCCGGCTCATATCTCATATAATTAAAACTCCATAAAAGCATCATTTTCAAAATAAAAAATAAATGCCTTCAATAGATCATTAAGAGATGGATTGTCTAACTGGGCCTTAGTATTAGCTACTACTTCTTCAATTGTTCCTCCATCTAAAACTTCAATCCACCCGTTTTCTTTTACCTGTTTGGGTAAATAATCATCAGAATCAGGTGGAAAATCAGCACTACTCAGAGAAAAAATTCCTTCTGTTTCTAACGTCCAACTATTTTGATCTGGAGGTAAGCAAAACCACTCGCTGGAATTATTTTCTGGGGTCGATAATACATCAGCAATAGAAACTAACTTCATAAACTACCTCATTATTTATAGTCCACCACATTTTCCACTACCTAACTTTTTAAATCCTCCTTCCTGATTTGGATGAAGGCTTTTCTGTACAGCGCCAGGCGCTTGATGTTGAGATCTTGGAATAAGTTCTATCTTAGTTGGATTTTGAGCATTATGGTGCCATGAATGATTAGGCGGGCTAGTACGTTCAAATCCACCTTTTGGACCTGGCTGCACATGCGCTACAACTTCAGGCGGTAACGCTTTAGCTAAACGTGGATCTTTTTGTATTACTTCATACAGTTGTTTATTTGCATTATTAAAATGCTTAGGTCTGCTACTTGAATGTAAATCTGTGGGGATATCTGTTTGATACCACACACTATAATTTGGACTGGATAAAGGTCTACCAGAAGCATCAAAGCCAGTTAAGCCTAAGGGGTCGATCCACGACACCGGATTAGGCACGTACGCATACAGGTTCAGACCCCCTGCTAATCCTATCGGGTCGGCACAGAGATATTGCCCGGTCTCGTTATCGTAATACCTAAAACGATTATAGTATA
>NZ_JAJAFZ010000151.1:0-2619 GCF_025384895.1 Photorhabdus kayaii | reverse complement strand
ATCAGACTCTGTTCTCTCTCTCTTTATTCACTATTCTTCAAAAGAATAGGATTGAAAATAACTCATGTCTTTTTATCTTTTTTTATACCGCACGGCATAATTCCTTTTTTAAATATAGAAAATATTTCTTCTAATTTAGCGTTTTGATTAAAAGAAAATAAATATCGATAAATGCTTATCATATTTAACCTGTCATTACATTCGTCATTTACTTCATTTAGAAAGTTATCGTATTCTATGTTATCAACTAACCCTTGTTTCTTTCTTATAAGATATCATTTTCTTTTTCTCATCTTTTCTTTAACTTGATCTTGGGTAGATGTTTTTATTCTGTCAAGGATATCCTTTTCTGCTTTTTTATAATCCTCATGAAGATAAAACTCAGATACCCGATCAGAGAAAAATCATTCCAAACCATATAGTTACATGGTACGTCTTGATCGAAAAGAAGCTTTAATGCCCTATCTTTATTATGAATAATTTCATATTCATTAAATTCTTCAATAGAACCGGATAAAAAATCTGAGCTTTTAAAAAATTCAATAGGTTCCATATAAAAATTTATTATCTCACCCAGATTAAATCATCCTAAAATTTTACTCCAGAGATCAAAGATGCTTTGTCTTACTTTTTAATTTACGTCTTTCCCCTGAATATTAGTGTTATACATCTCTTTGGGTTTAATAATATTGCCATTCTCCATATCTTTTTTAGCTATATTTTGGATGTTAGCTACTTGTTTTGATATGGTATTAATTGATTGATGTAGATTTATTTTATCCAGAGCATTGCATCAGTATATCCGTGATTACCTTGATGCCTTGCCATTGCACTAACCCGTCGGCGTTGGCGTGGCATTCACCACGGTAAGAAAGAAGCCAGCCGGAAGCGATCCCGGTTTTTTACTGTTTCAGAGAGAAAATAGAATAAAATATCTAAAATATTGACTATGTATATATTTACTATGAATCTTATATTTTTCTGTATTATTCCTTTTTTTATCTTCTTATTTATTTTATATTTTTGTGATTTTAAGTTATATATTTAATATATAATTCCAACCATGTAAGCTATTTGTTATTAAAAATAAAAAAGCTGAAAGATCACGGGGATCTTTCCGGATTTTTAAAATGGATAGGCTAAATAATTTTGGCTTGTAATATGCAAGTTAATTTATCTGTTACATATCTTTTAATATTTCATCTAGCCAACTACTATTTTTCCTCTCACACTCTATATTTCCGAAAAAGAAAAACAGATCACTTTTTTTATATCTAAATCATATTCAAAATCAAGAATAGCAAAAAGATAACTTATTTTATCTATATTGTTTTCTTTTAATTTTATTGCGACTGGCTGAGTTATAAAATCAAAACCTGGATCTAAGGCAGGATTATCTTCTCTATCTATACCCAAGAAACTTCAAGATGCAGTTTTTAGCACCTGAAAATGGTCGTTAATTCTAGGTTATGTCCCTCAATTAAATTATGGCTTTAAGAAAAAGGTCGTAACGAGCCATAACATGTTGTTTCCGAAAGTCAGAGCCAGATAGATTATTCTATCTCAGCCTATTGCGGGACACAGCCTAGTACTACAGCCGTACTTACTTTTTTCAACAGAAAAGACACCCATAGAAAAGCTTAATTCATGCGGTTTCTCAGAGTTGTGAGCATCAAGGAAAATGCAACTTTCTAGTATCTACGGCTGTAGTACTAGTACGTTGTTGGGTATGCTCTCGGTGAACTACCTTAACCAGAACAACCATACATTACATGTAATTGGTCGACCTGACTGAACGGTAGTTATATTTGATAAATCCATAATTAATCTACAATAATTAGTGAGCGCAAGGATTTGTTAATTTCTTAATAGACAATTTTGTTATATTTAATTTATATAACTATTAGTTGGCTTCTTTTGCTAAGGACACATACCTGATGATACCGCGCGTGATAAATACGATTGCAATTTACCCATTTTTTCTTTGAATCTGTAGCACGGTAACCAATTCTGCACAGTTAGACGGTATATTTTGCACTCATTAAACGGGGTTAGCTTCTCTATCATAATGCACAGTACAGAATAAAATTCCTAATCAGATGAAAATGATTGGAATGCATACAACTATGATTTTAGCTGAACTTGTACCTACTTGGATCCATGAAAGATACATAATATATCAGAGGGAATGTAACCATGCGTGATTGTCACTGGTACAATAATATTGCGATTTCTATATTTAAAAACAAATAGTTAATTAGATATATAAATAATTTTAATTTTAATGATCAAATGCATTGATAAATTAATTTAATATGATACTATTATTAACACCAGATTAATTTTTAGAAGTATAACTATTTAAAATACTTTTATAAAGTTATAAAAAGGAATTTAAAATTGAGCTCAGAGTTTTGCTTTGTTAAATATGGTTTTGATAAAAATTTAAATAAATTAATAAATGAATTTCAATTTGATGAATTATCTACTGGAACCATACTCTTCCGTAGTACAACAAAGGTATCTAAATTTAAAAGTGAAAGATATACTGCTTTTTTAATTGGTAATATATATAACATATCTACCATCAGATCCATTCTTGGAAAAATAGAAGGAAGA
>NZ_JAJAFZ010000150.1:0-2683 GCF_025384895.1 Photorhabdus kayaii | reverse complement strand
TCTATTGTCAACGTTTCAGCCTGATTTTATTGGGAATTGGCGATTGCTGTCAGTAACCGCCATTTTCACCAATAGTTAATATTATTATCCTCATTAAATTATTTCTCTAAATTAAATATAAATTAATCCCTATTTGTTTTTATTGTGTGGGATGTGAATATTTTCAATAAAAATAAACCTGGGATTCTATATGAAATGTATTTCTTATTAGGAAGGAATAATTGGAATGTGAGTTAAAAGTATATATTTAATGATTTCTTTAAGAAATAAAAATAGATCCACTTATTTGTGGAGGTTCTATAATTTTATAGAGTTTGGGAATCAAGGATTTTTAGCCACGGCTAGCGGTTGTAAAAAGAATTGATATTTTTGACTCGTAATTAACTACATGAAAATTCTCATATAACACACATATACCCTATGGATTTCAAGATGCATCGCGACGGCAAGGGAACGAATCCCCGGGAGCATAGATAATTATGTGACCGGGGTGAGTGAGTGCAGCCAACAAAGAGGCAACTTGAAAGATAACGGGTATATAACTTTGCGAAAGTATTTAAGGATATAATAATGGCTAGTGTAATTTTATACGGTGATAAAATCCATATTAAAAATAACTATCTGGGAAATGGTGGTTATCTGGATACTAATGGTTATGCAACCGCGCAAGGCGCGAAATATAACGTATACACGGCTACTTCGCTGACTCGTGCTCCGGGTACCGGTACGAGTACATGGCAAATTTTGTCTGCGAGCGGAAAAGGCGTAGGGGAAGAGATTTACAGTGGTGATATCGTGTTTCTTTTCAATCTTTACCACAATAATGGGGGATATCTCGGTACTAATGGTTATGCGCCATCACCTGAACTTTATAATATTTATACAGCGGATAAAGTCGCACGTCCGATTGAGACCCTGACATGGTACATTTTTTCAGATACAACCAGTGGATATGATGGTAAAGTTCGTGAAAGTGATGTTATCCGTTTTCTGAATGGTTATAATAGCGTACGTGGAGGATTTCTTGATACTTGTTTCAATGCTACTGCTACTGGTGCATTATATAATGTATATACTTCACGTCTTTCTAATCGAGGTAACGGAACAGGTACTTGGAATTTATCAAAAGCGATTTAATCAGGATGATACTCATCGATTAGTGTTCCATTAACTAATTCTTCTATATATAAGAGTCCGGGAATATAATTATTTTTGGATTCTTTATCTCATTTCACATTGATATTATTTCTAAATTAGTCAAATAATTTCGTTGCTATGCTATTCTATTATATTGCCGTTAATATTTTTAGCGGCATGATAAATTAAGTTGAATTTATTAGTTTGAAAAGACAGGGCACGAAAAAATCAATGCCCTGAGAATCATATGATAATTTAAGAAAAAGAATTAACGAATCCCGCCATATTCTTTACTGATCTCTTTTGCTGCCCGGATCACCAAAGCACCAAGTTCAGTGATACGATCATCGGTGATGCGTGAGACTGGGCCGGAAATGGAAATAGCTGCAAAGGCTTGGTGATGTTCATCATAAATACAGGCAGCAATACAGCGCAGACCTAAAGCATGTTCTTCATCATCGAACGAATATCCTTGTTTACGTGCTTGCTCCAGATTTTCTTTTAAATTCGAAGGGGTTGTCTTGGTGTGTTGTGTGTAAGAATGAAGCCCTTTCTTATGCAGTAATTGAACCAGTTGGTTATCTGATAATGTTGAAAGGAATGCTTTACCAGCCCCGGAAGCATGCATAGGCAATTTACCCCCGATAGGGGCGGACATTCTCATCAATGCATTACACTGTACCTGATCGACAATAACCGCTTCATATTCACTGTGATCAAGAATAGCTAAATTCACGGTTTCACCGGAATCCTCCATCAAACGGCGGAGGATCGGGTGAATGAGTGCCAATAAATTTCGGCTCTGTAAGAAACTACTGCCGATAATAAAAGTGTGAGAACCGATAACCCATAATCCTAAATCGCCAATCTGACGGATAAAACCGTGTTGTTGCAAAGTGGTCAAAAGGCGGTGAGTGGTGGAATTTGGTAATCCGGCTTGTTGGGCTAAATCAGTCAGGGCGATACCACCGGGTGACTCGGAAATATATTCCAAAAGAGTCAATCCGCGACTTAATGACTGTACTTGCCCATTAGCAACAGCATTATTCGCCGTAATCTTAGTCTTTTTTGTTTTTTTACTGGTAACGGCAGTGCTCATCGAAATACCCTCTGAATAATAAGATGGAATTCATTTTCATTTCTCATTATGGATGATAAACCTGAAAAACACTCATCCGATGTGTGGAAAGTGCTACCTGCCATTGAGATTTCCTTAAATCTCAATGGCAGGTCTCAAATCATCATGATAGTTAACTCACTATAAATGTACAAGATGATTAAGATGGAAATGGTTTCCTGTCTATGGATATAAAAAAGCGACATTTTTGATGCAGCCAATAAACTTGCTAGTACTTTCTGTGTGTAAATTGGATTCGTCTTATTAAAGTCATCTTCGTAGAATATGAATACTTTTAGGAATTGGCTCATTGTATTAATAGTATTTTAGTGGAAATAATTTATAAATAACATCTCTTAATGATATGTATTAAATAATACCTTGATGAATTTATAGGAAATAGGGTTTTTATCTAACTATTTTTTGATT